>JANOAY010000843.1:0-4876 GCA_031411375.1 Pedosphaera sp.
TCTTCGCCACCCACAACGCGCCGAGCGAGTGCTCGGCGCTCCGAGCACCGTTCACTGACGGCGACGAAACAACGGCGCATCACGGCGCATCACGGCGCGAGCGGCGTGACCACGCGGTAGAACCGGATTGGCGCACCGCTCACGTTGGTGATCTCCACGGTGCGATTGGTCGGCGCGATGAGGAGGTTCGTCAGTGGCAGCCAGAAGCCGGTGCTCAATGACGTGCGATACTGCACGGTGTAATTCTTGCCTGCCACAGCCTCGAAGGTGAAGGCCAGGCCGCCCGCGCCGGGCAGCGTTTGCAGCCAGAGCCGGCTGGCGGCGGACTCGGGATTCGTGCCGGCGAGAAACTCTTCCAAGTTCGTCAGGCCGTCGTTGTCGTAATCCTCGTCTGCGTCGAGCGGGTCGTTCGCGTCGAGCGCGAGCGGGAACTGCGCCTCGTACACGTCGGGCATTCCGTCGCCGTCCGTGTCGCCGGACGGGCCGACGGTCCAGGTCTTCGAGACGGTCGCGCTGTTCGTGTCCTGCCAGAAGCCGGCGGAATTTTTGCCAATGACCGACACCGTGTAAGTGCCGTTGGTCAGCCCGCTCAGCGTGATCGGCACGGCGTTCGAGAACATCGTGGCGGTGATGAGAAAATCATTCGTGAGCGGAACGTCCGCGCTCCAGGGGCCGTTGTTCAATTTCCAGCGATACGAATAGATGCCCGGCCCGGCGATCTTCAGCGTCGCGGCGGTGTTGGTCGTGAACGTCGCCGGCTCCCCGGAAATCGTCGCGCCCGACGGGACGAGCGCACCACGATCCAAGCCGTTCGGGCCGGTGCCTTTGGCGGGCGAGCCGGGCAGCAGCGCGAGGTTGCTCTTGATGTTCAAGTAGGTGAGCGGCGTCTGCCAGTTCACGAACATTGGATCGTTCGTCGAGTTGCCGCCGAAGGTCATGTTCGTGCCTTGGATGATGTTGTCGTTCGCGACCATGAACATGACGGCGTTCGTGAAGGCGAGGAACGGCGTGGTGCTGTGCAAATCCCACAGGATGTTCCCGTTCATCAGCACGCCGCGTCCGCCGGGCACGCTGCGGTGCGGTTCGCCGAACTGGATGTAGGCCGCGCGCGTGGAGGCAAACTGGTTCGTCTCGATGGTCACGACGGTGTTGTTCTCGAAGACGGCCGAACCGGCGTCCTTGAGCAGCAGGGCGTGGTCGCAGTTGTAGAAAATGTTCCGCACCACGACGAGTTCGGAGTCGCCGGTGCCTTCGCCAGTCGAGACGGCGTTGGCGGAACTGGCGCGGGTCGCGTCCTGATGGACGTTCAGGAAGATGTTGCCCTCGATGTGCGCGTCGGTGGCGTCGAGGTCCATGCAGTCGTCCACGGCGGCGAGGAACACGTTGTCAATGAAACGCACAATCGGGCCGGGACGGTTGCCGCCGGTGAAATCAATGCTGTCGTTGTAGCCCTGCGGAGCGCCGAAGATGTTGTTCTTGAACAGCGCGTATCCGGCCGAGGGAAAGGAGCTGAAATGAATCGGCTCCACGCCCGCGCCGCCGGGGATGTAGGAGTCGTGCAGTTCCGCCGAGGTGCCTTGGAGGTCGAGCAACTGCGCGGTGGTGTTCGTCCACCAGATGTTGCGCCCGATGAAGGCGGTGGTGGTGGCGTCAATGTTGCCGGTCGAGCGGTTCACGTCGCAGTAGCTCATGCGATGCGTGCTGGAGGCGTTGAACAAATCAATCGTGCTCCAGGTGGTCGCGCCGGACGCGGCATTGGTGGTGAAGACGATGCGGCAGTCCGGTGTGCCTTCGGCGAGGAGCAGGCCGTTGACGGTGAGCGAGAGGCCCTGGTTGAACAGCACGCGCACGCACGGCTCGATGGTGAGCGTGGCGCTGGCCGCGACGGTCACGGAACTGGTGACGATGATCGTGGTGCCCGACGGCCAGACCGTGCTGGAGGAAATCGCGCCGCCGACGAAGACGATGTTCGCCTGACGCAGGCCGCTGGCGACGTTGGAGACGCGCGACACGGCCACGTAGTTGGTGTGCTGCACGCGGTAGTAATACTTCTGCCCGGCCACCGCCGACGCATCCACGTAGTTGGTCGCTTCCGCCGGAAGCTGCGCGAGCACTGACCAGTTCACCGCATCGGTGGAGCGATGCACCAGCACGCCGTCCTCGTTCTGCGAGTCGTCAATCCACTTCACCGTCGGCGCGTTGGTGCCGGAGGAAATCACCGCCACGCCGACCGGGGCCATCGGGATGCCGCCGAGCGGGTAGGTGATGCCCATCTTCGCACCGTCGCGTCCGCTGGTCAGCGCGGGCGAACCGGCTTGCAGGCGGTAGTCGCGCGCCGCCGGATTCACGAAGAGCGGGTCCACATCAATGTTGCCGTCGCCGGGCCAGTTGGTGTTTCCGAAAATGTTGTAGTCGGCGAACAACTGGCTGCCGTTGGCCATGCCGATGGCAGTGAGGTTGTTCCACACGATGTTGTTGTAGGAATTGGTGGTGATGCCGCCGCCGGTCGGCGAGGCGGGATTGACCTTGTTGTAATTGGTCAGGCCGGAATCGTTTTGGACAATCGTGCAGTTCCGCACGCTCACGTCGCAGAGCGACTTGGACATGACGCCCGCGTTGCAGGCGTAGATCAGACAGTTGCTCACGATGATGCCGTGCGAGGAGCCGACATCGCCGACGGACACGCCCTTGTCGAACGGGAAGTCCCACATGATGCAGTTCTCGATGCGTGCGTCGGTGGAGCCGGGCAGGACGCCGGGGCCGATGTCCACGGCGTCGGCGTTGCCGCGGTTGCCGTGGCGGTAGGTGCAGTTGCGGGTGTAGGAGCCGGGCTGCGCAGCATCGAAATCGAGCGCGTCGCCTTCCAGCAGCTCAAACATGGACTGCTCGACCTGGATGACGCCGTCGCGCACGAGACATTCCCAATAAGAATAAATGTGCGCGCGGCGCACCTCGAAGAGACTGGCGAAGCTGCTCATCATGATGGGCCGGCCCGTCGTACCCGCGCCCGCGCCGGGATCGAAGTTGTGAATGGCCGTGTCCTCGATCAAACCGTAAGCGCCGGTCTGCGCGTTGACTTGTGCGTGGGAAATGTCCGCGAAGCGCAGTTGAATGGAGGCGTTCGCGCCGGTGCCGGAGAGCGGCCCCCACAGCCCGCTCGCCGCGCCGTTGATGTTGAAATACACCCGGTCCTCGAACGTGCCGTGGACGTTGATGTGACCGCCGGGTTGCGTAGTGATGTTCAGCCCCGCGTTCACGAGCACGACCGCGCCGTTGGCGACCTCGAACGTCGTGTTCGTCGGAATGACCAGCGAGTTCGTTACGTAAAGCACCGTGCCGCGATTCGACGCGAGCAGGCTGGAGGTCAAGGTGCCGCCCGCCGTCAGCGCCGTGGTCTGATAGATGATGTCCTGCGTGATGTTCGAGAGGAGGTTGCCCGCGTTGTCGAGCGCGGCGATGTAGAGGCGGTTGTAGCCGGGGGCGAGCGTGACGGTGTTCGTCCACAAGCCCGAGCCGGCGTTGAACGCGGCGTCATCGCCATTCACCGTCACGCGCGTCGCGCCCGCGACGGTGTTCGAGCCGGTGAGCAGAATCTGGTTCGTGGTCGCGAGCGCGTACAAGCCGTTGTTCGGCACCGCGCCGGACGCGACCGGAACCACGGCGAGATCGGGAATCATGATCAGATCAGAACTGTTGAGCGCCCCGTTCACTCCGATGATGGCGAGGTAGTGAGTGCCCACGCCGAGTCGCGAACCGACGGCACCGAGGTCGGTCACAATCGGAGCCAACCCGCTGGCGCCCAAGGAAGATTCATGATTGGAAGTGGTCACCACCGTGTTCGTCGGCTCGACGCCGGGAGTGCCTGGGACGTTGGCCGTGCGCTGCACTTCCACGCCGTCGAGATAGGCCACGAAGCCGTCGTCGTAATCCATAGTCAGGCGCAGGCGGGCGCTGGGATCGATGGCATTGGTGATTTCAAATTCCCGCCGGAGGTAGAGCGTGCGGTAGTTGTTCACCATGTCCGTGAGGATGGTGCGGCAGTTGTTCGTTTCGTTGGGCGTGGCGGCGTCGGTGTTATACCCAAAGCCGCCTTGTCCCGTGAGCCAGGTTCCGCCGAGCGTGGCGTCGAGATTCGTCTGCCAGCCCGAGACGGGCATGTTCGTCCCCTTGTGCCAGCGCCAGACGTTGGTGCGGCTGACGATAGTCTCCGCGCCGGCGGGCGGCGTGCCGACCTGCACGGTGAAAACCTGCGCGGACAAGCTGGAAACCAGTCCAGACACAGCCAGAAACAAAGCGACGGCGCGTGCTTGAGATAACATAGAGTGCCGGAGTCTGGCACACGGCGGCGGCGATGACAACGCTTCAGGCGGATGATGACAGAGATTTCATGCGCCGGCAGCGCAGGAGAACAATGGCAGGTTGCCCGGACTTGAACTCTGGATTCGACACCGCCCAAGCAACGGCGGGCACCGGCCCCCGGCCAGCCGCAGGCTGAAAATTGCCAGCCAAACTTTATGGGTCTTCATTCCTCTGACAAACATTCCCCTGCCTTGCTGCCCTGCTGGGGAACGAAAGGAGTCGCGGGCTGGCTTTTCACCCTTCCGGGCGAGTGTTCAGCCAAAAAAAGACCGGACGGGAGAATACTCTCCCGCCCGATACCCCTAATCTTGACCAGCCAGTCCTAGCAGTCCTAGAACTTGATGAACCCAATCTTGTTCCCCACCCATACCAGCGCAAAGGCCACGCCTGCCGCCGCCGGTATGGTGAACACCCAGGCCCAAAGGATTTTCTCGATGACCCCAAACTTCAGCGAGTCGAACCGCTTCGCGCAACCCACGCCCAAAATGGAACTGGTGATCGCGTGCGTCGTGGACAC
>JANOAY010000844.1:0-4117 GCA_031411375.1 Pedosphaera sp.
GCTGGTGGCGCCGAAAATGGGGGCGTTCGTGAAATACCACTGGTAGCCGAGGCCGGCACCAGTGGCGGTCACGGAGAAATCAGCCATCGTGCCGACGACGTTGGTCAGGCTCTGCGGGTGTCCGGTAATCAGAGGAGCGGACACGCCACCGAGCGGCGCAAAGGTGAGGCCGCGCAAGGCCGTGTTGTTCGTGCCGCTCACGAGCAACGTCGCTGGTGAAGCCGCGCCCGTGTCGGTCACCTTGATGAGGCTGTTGGTCGTCGTGGTGGCGTAGAGAATCGGGTTCGGTCCGCTCCAATCCACCGCGACGGCACGCGACGGGGTCGCCGTGACGATGTAGGCCAGGGTCCAGGCCGTGCCGGAGTTCGTCCATTTTTGCACGCCGCCGTTGCTGGCGGGGGCGGCGTCATCCGCGATGTAGGCGACCGTGTTCGCGGCATCAAAGGCAAAGCCATAAGGGCTGGAACTGGCCCCGGTGTTGATGAAATTCGTCGTTGCGGTCGCGGTCGTCGGGAAGCCGCCGCCCACAAAACCATAAATGCCGCGCGTGCCTGAGCCGGTACTGAAATAGAGATGACCGTTGACAACGCTCACCACGCGACCGTTCGCCGTCGTCGTCTGAATCGTGTTGGTGCCCGCGCTGAAGCCAAAGTAGAACGTGCCGCCGCCCGATCCCGCCGCCCAGAAGTTGTTCGTGCCGTCGGTGGCGCCGCTCCGGATGTTCTGCGCGCTGAATTGATTCGTGGTGACCGCCGCAAGCACGTAGGCCCCGCTCGCATTCACGGTCGCCACGGCGCGCGGAGCCGCGAGGGCGGTGGCCGCAACGACCGAACTGGCGAACGGCCGCGTGACATTGTAGCCGGAAAGGCAAAGCAGTTGCCCGTCGGGCGAAGCCATCAGCGCCCCTTCCGATCCCGCCGTGCCGCTTTCCACCAGCGCGTTCGCGCCGGTGTCAGGGATGGCGATGGACTGCACGAGCACGCCATTGGTGGTGAACTCATCGATGAAGAGGCTGTTGCCAGTGTTGGCCAGGGTCTGCACGCCGTCGCCCATGCGGAGAACGGTCAGATTGCCGGCGGTGAACGAAGCACCAGAGGCGAGCGGATTGAACAGCAGCCACAAGGCGCTGCCGGCGAGCAAAGGGGCGCGCCAAAAGCTGAAGGCCTGGGTGAGCCGAGGAAAATTTAGGTGCGTGATCATGGTTTTTAGCTGGGGATGGTTGCGCCCGTGACGGCCGAAGCCGTTCGAGATTTCCGTGCGCACATTGGTTCGAGCATTTGGGTCGTTCGTTACGCAGAAGTGCTTATCAGCGGCGCGCGCGCGCGGTCACGTTACGTACGGCAACTAGCAAGTGCCGAACCTGCGCACATACGCCTTCACGTCCGAAACACGCCGCGCCAAACAACGAAGCCGTGACGAAGTGATCGTGATTGGCACCGTCCCTTGCCGCGGGTGGACACGAACGGCTAAAGATCGCTGAATGCACGGAGCAGCGCGGGCTTGTGCGGCCTGACTCCGCCGCGTATTCAGTGCCCCGTTATTTATGAACATCAGCCGCTTTGTCCGCACGGTCTGGGTTGTGGCGCTTGTCACGGGGGCCGCTTTTTCTCCTCCCCTCCACGCCGCCGATGATTCCTCTGAAGGTCTGGCCGCGCTAGTCGAACTCCTGGCCTCCAGCGACGAAGCGCAGTTTCAATACGATGTGCTCAAGGGTCTGAGCGACGGGCTGAAGGGCCGGCGCGAAGTGAAGATGCCCGCCGGCTGGGAACCCGTGGCCGCGAAGCTCACGAAAAGTTCCGACCCGCGCGTGCGCGACTTGAGTCAGTCCTTGTCCGTGACTTTTGGCAGCGCTTCGGCGCTGGCGAACCTGCGCGAAGTGCTGCTGAACAAGGACGCCCGCTTCAGCACGCGCAGCAATGCACTCGCCGCGCTGCTTTCGGCGAAAGACCCGAAGCTGCCGCCCGCCTTGCAGTCCTTGCTCGGTGACGAAGCATTGCGCGGCGGCGCGTTGCGCGGGCTGGCCGCGTATGACGACGCGAAAACTCCGGCGGCGATTCTGGAAGCGTATCCTTCGCTCAATCCGTTGGAAAAGAAGGACGCCTTGAACACGCTCGTCTCCCGCGCAGCCTACGCGAAGCCGCTGCTCGCCGCCGTGGGCGAGAAGAAAATTTCCTCGAAAGATCTGAGCGCCGACCTCGTGCGCCTGTTGCGGAATCTTAAAGACCCGCAACTCAACGAACAGGTCGCGCAGACGTGGGGCGTGGCGCGCGAGTCGCAGGCTGACAAGCTCGCGGACATGGCGCGCTACAAAAAGCTTGTGGCCGACAAAGGCTACGGCAACGCGCCACGCGGGCGCGTGCTCTACAGCAAAGTTTGCCAGCAGTGCCACACGCTCTTCGGCGAGGGCGGCAAGATCGCGCCGGACATCACCGGCTCCAATCGCGGCGACCTCGATTACATCCTGCACAACGCCGTGGACCCGAACGCAGAGATTCCGAACGACTACCGCACCTCCAACATCGAGATGAAGGATGACCGCGCCATCACCGGCATCGTGACCAAGCAGGATGAGAACGCGCTGACCGTCGTGACCGCGAACGAGACGCTGGTGCTGCCGCGCAACGAGGTGAAGTCACTCGCGCAGACGGAGCTTTCCATGATGCCGGAGGGTTTGTTGCAGGCGTTGAGCGACGACGAAGTGCGCGACCTGCTGGCCTATCTTCGCAGCCCGGCACAAGTGGCGCTGCCGGTGGAACCGAAATGAAGGGCGCGAATTTTCCCATCTGCCGTAGTGGGGCAGCCGTCCAGGCTGCCTTCCGTCCTTTGGCCGTCCCACCAGGCGAGACGCCCAGTGGACGCGCGGCAGCCGGGACGGCTGCCCCACTAACTCTGAACCAAAAATGAAACTCACCTTCCGCCGCTTTGATCTGCGCTTCAAACACACCTGGCTTATCGCGAGCAGTCTCGGCGAGGGCGGGAAGGACATTTACCCCGCCGCGTTCGTCGAGTTGCACGATGGCGATGGCGTGATCGGCTACGGCGAGTCCGCGCCTTCGTCGCGGTACAAAGAAAACGTCCAGACGAGCCTGGCCTTTCTGGAGCGCGTGGACGCGGCGCAGCTGTCGTTTGATGACGTGGCGGGCAGCATGGCTTACGTCGAGTCGCTCTCGCCGGGCGATCATTCACCGAAGGGCGCGATCAACATTGCGCTGCTCGACGGCGCGGCGAAGAAGGCGAAGCAGCCGCTGCATGATTTTCTCGGTTTGAAATTCGCGGAAGGGAAGCACGTCACCACGTTCACCATTGGCATAGACACGCCGGAAAAAATCCGTGTGAAAGTCGCCGAGGCGGAGGAGTTTCCGATTTTGAAAATCAAACTTGGCGCTCCAGGCGATGAGGAAAATCTCGCCGCCGTGCGCGCCATCGCGCCGAAAAAACTCCTGCGCGTGGACGCGAACGAAGGTTGGAAGACGAAGGAAGAGGCGCTGCGCCGCCTCGAATGGCTGGCGCGCGACGGACACATCGAATTCGTGGAACAGCCGATGCCTGCGGTGAGCGCACCGGCCGATTTCATCTGGCTCAAGGAGCGCTCTCCCCTGCCCCTCGTGGCGGATGAATCGTATGTGAGCGTGGCCGACGTGGCCTTGTGCGCGGAGTGTTTTCACGGCGTGAACGTGAAGCTGTGCAAGACCGGCGGCGTGACGCGCGGCTTCGAGGCGCTGACGGCGGCACGCAAGGCCGGGCTGAAAACCATGCTCGGCTGCATGACGGAATCGAGCATCCTCACCGCCGCCGGAATGCACCTCGCGGAATTGACGAACTGGCTGGACCTCGATGGCAACCTGCTGATTAACAACGATCCGTTTGCCGGCGTGACCTCGGTGCGAGGGATGATGTCCTTCGCGAGCGCGACGGAACCGCATGGATTGCGGGTAACGCCGCGTGGGTGAGCGAGTCGCGAAAGATTCGTTGATTGGTTTTCGGAGGCCCGCCCTCACCCCGGCCCTCTCCCCCGAGGAGAGGGAGAAAGTCAGGCCGCGCTCGTCGAGTCGAACGCGCTCTGGACTGGTGAGGCTTAATGCCGCTCTCCCGGGGGGAGAGGGCCGGGGTGAGGGCG
>JANOAY010000845.1:0-4337 GCA_031411375.1 Pedosphaera sp.
CCGAATTCGCGCGACCGACGTTTGGTCGTCCTCTTCAACCAGCCGCAGAAGGACGCCTTCGCCGTGCAGGTGCAGATGCAGACACCGCTCTCCGCTTTTCCGGCAGCGTTCGATGCCATGCGCTTGCAACCCGAGGGCGCGACGCGTTTCGCCGGTTACTATCGCGTGGTAAACGACGGCGCGGTGCGCCTCGAAGTCGTGAACGCCAGCGGACTGTCGCAAGTTTCGCCCGAGCAATTTCCCGAGAGCGATGTTACGCGCGCGGTGCTGCGCACGGACGCGAAGCAACGGTTCGTCCATCGTTTCTCCGGTGCGAACCACACGCTGCGCATCAGCGCGGACAACGTGCTGCCGGAAATTTCGGTGTCGTATCTCATCGCCTATCACCTTGCGGAAAACGAGACGGCCATCGACGCGGAACTGGAACTCGACATCCGCGAGGCGCCCGTGCGCGAACTCCTGCTCAACGTGCCGAAGGGCTACGCGCTCGCCCGCGTCGCCGCCGCCGGAATGAGCGACTACTTCCTCAAGGACCAGGACACTGACGCGCTACTGCGGATCGTCTATGGCCAGCCGGTCAGCGGGCGGCAGATCGTGCAACTGCGACTGGAGCGGAACACGGCGCTCGGCGCACTGACGTGGGTGTTGCCGCGCATTGATGTTCCGCAGGCGAAGTCGGTGCGCGGGCACGTTGCCGTTTCCGCGGACGCGGGCTTTCGCGTCACACCCGCGACGACGCAGGGACTCACAGAAATCGCCACGGCTTTTTTCCCGCGCAAAGTGAACGGCATTCAAGCCGCGCTGCGCGTGAGCGAGGCGGCGTGGCAGGCGACGATGCGCGTGGAGCGTCTGCCGCAGTCCATCACCGCCGATGCGTTTCATCTGTTCTCCATCGGCGAGCGCATCGCCTACGGCAGCAGTGTGATTAACTATCAGATTTCCGGCGCGCCGATGTCGGCCTTTCGCATCGAGCTGACCAACGAGTATTTCAACATCGAGTTCCTCGGCAAAGACGTGCGCGACTGGGTGAAGACCAACGGCGGCTTTGAGATTCACCTGCACACGCCGGTCTCGGGTGCTTACACGCTGCTCGCGACCTACGAGCGGCCGTTCCGAGGGCAGGGTGACACGCTCGCCTTCACCGGCGCGCGCCCGCTCGATGCCCAGAGCGAGCAGGGCCACACCATCGTGGTCAGCGCGTATCAATTTCAGGTGAAGCCTGCGAACGTGTCGGCGGGATTGCTCGCGCTCGAACCGGCGGAAGTGCCGGCGGAATACCGCCTGTTCTTCGACGCGCCGATTCTCGCGGCGTATCGCTACAATGCGCGCCCGTTCAATCTGCAACTCGTGCTCAGCCCGCTCAAGCAAGGCGACACGTTGAGCCAGGTCGCGGATCGCGCCGCGCTGGAAACGCGCATCTCGAAGCAGGGCCAGGTCGTGACCAGCGCGAAGTATTTCGTGAAGAATCGCGGCCAGCCGAATTTCAAACTCACGCTCCCGCCTGGAACCGAACTGTGGGCCGCGACCGTGAACGGCGTGACGGCAGTGCCGACGCTTGATGGCAAAGCGCACTTGATTCCGCTGCCGGGACGTGCGGACCCGAACGCCATCAGCCTCGTCGAACTCAAGCTCGCGTCGCGTTCGGAGAATCCCGAGCGCGTGACCGTGGCCGCGCCCATTGTCGGCGCGCCGGTGCTGCTCGCGGAATGGAAAGTCCAGCCGGACGCAGGGCAGCGCATTGTCTATCGCGAAGGTTCGCTCGCCCCGGCGCAGGGTATTTCTGACGACTCAGGATTTGTGGGCCTGTCCAGACTGTTGCGTGATTTCCTCGCGCTGGTGCCGCTGGCCGTCGCGCTCGCGCTGCTCGTGATCGGTCTCGCGGTGTGGCGTTGGTCGAGTCGCGCCGGCGTGTTCAAGTTCAGCGCGCAACATGTTCTCGGCACTTTGATCGGTGTGGTCGCCATCACGGTGAGTGTGGTGACGTTCTTGAAAGTGGCTTCGATGAGCGAACGGCAGAGCGCGGCGGCGAGCATCCTCACTTTCGTCGCACCCATTCAGCAGGCGGGCAACGAGTTGAAAATCGAAGTGGCGAACCTCGAAGACAAGTTCTCCATCCTGCGCGGGGCCGGGCAGGCGTGGCCCGCGCTTCTGGCGGTTCCGTTGTTCCTCTTCGCGCTGCTCACGCAGGACAAGTCACGCAAATCGATGGCCGTGGTCGGTGGCTGGATGCTCCTGTTCTGGGCCGCGCTGCGCTGGCCGAACGGCGTGCCTGTGTTCTTCCTCCTGCTCATCGCGTTCGTCTTGCTGCATCTCGTGCTACCGGCGCTGAAGCGGTTGTGGCAATTGCCCTTGAAACCGAAGGAGACGATTCCGCCCGACGCGGCCACGCCCGTGGTCGTCTCGCTGGTTCTCGGTCTGCTGATTCTCGGCCAGGGCAATTCGCTCGCCGCGACGAAGCCTGCCACGCGCGACATTGCGCCGATTGCCGAATCCGTGCGGCAGCAGATTCGTGTGGAGGACAAGTTCGCCTTTGCCAGCGCGAAGATTCGCTGGAGCGCGATCAAGGGACAGCGACTGCCGATTCTCTCCGAACCAGCCGTGCTCACGCGCATCAGTTTTCCCACTAACGGACTGAGGTTGATTGAAGCGCCGGTGGGCCTGGTGCGGCGTCACGAACTGCTCGCGTTGCAAGACGGCGCGTTCGATGTCGAACTCGATTACCAGATTCAGCCTGGCAAGCGCGCGAGCGAGAGCGGCTTCACGCTGCCGACGCAAAGCGGCTTAGTGAACGAACTGACGCTCACGCTGGTGAATCTCGATGTGGATGTGACCGCGCCGTCTGCGGTTTGGATTGAAGCGCAGTCTTCCGCCGCCGCGAGCAACACGGTTGCGAAGCTGGTGCTGCCGCCAGTCAACGACGCGTGGATCGGTTGGAAGCCGCGCAGCCGCGACACCAAGCGGGAGAAGGCGGTGTTCTACGCCGAGATTGCGCAACTCTACATTCCGTCCGCCGGTGTGATCGAAGGACAACACCTCGCGCAGATTCGTCCGGCGCAGGGCGAGTTGAGCGAATTGATTTTCAGCGTGCCCACGAACGCGACGATCACCGACGTGATCGATGCGACGACCACGAATCGTCCGGGTATGATTTCGCTGTGGCGCTTTGATCCAGACTCGCGCCAGTTGCGCGTGACGCTCAAGCCGGCGCAGGCACGGCCATTCTCGCTCGTCATTCGCTCGCAGACGGCAGTCGGGACGCTGCCGATCCAACAGCGCGTGGGATTGATTTCACTCACCAACGCGGCGGGCGAAATCGGAATGCTCGGCGTCGCGACTGGCTCGGACGTGCAGCTCGATAACGTGACCGCCGACTCGCTCACGGTCATTAACCTCGAAGACTTTCAATCCTGGCTGCTGAATCGCGCGCAGGCGCAGTTTCCAGGACTCACGTTGCGCCGCGCGTTTCGCTATTCCGATGCGGGGGCGGGCGCGGTGATTGCGGCGTCCGCCGTGGAACCGGACGTGCGTGTGGAGTCGCAGCAAACGCTGTCGCTGGGCGAGGATCGCATGTTGCTCGCGGCGACGCTCGCCGTGGAAATCACGCGCGCGGGAATTTTCCGCCTGAGTTTTGCTCTGCCGACCGGACTTGATGTGGAATCGATCAGCGGCGCGGCGGTGAGCCATTGGACGGAATTGAAGACGGACACGAATCGCATCATCACGCTGCATCTGCGCGGCAAGACGGAAGGAGCACAACAGTTGTCCATCAGTCTCGCGGGGCCGGGCGTGAAGGCGACGAATGGCTGGGCCGTGCCGCGCTTGTTGCTGCGCGAGGCGAACAAGCAGCGTGGGCAACTGGTCATCGTGCCGGAGCAGGGGATGCGTTTGCAGGCGGGCACGCGCGACGGCTTGACGCAACTTGATCCGCAGAAGTCCGGTATCCGGCAGAAAGGCGTGCTCGCGTTTCGCTTGTTGCAGGATCAGTGGACGCTCGCGCTCGACATGGAACAGGTGGATCCGTGGGTGCAGGTGCAGAGCCTGCAACATGTCGCGATGGGCGAGGCACAAATCAAAGTCACGGCCAACCTCCAGTATCAAATCGAGAACACGGGGCTGAAGGCGTTGCGCGTGCTGGTGCCGACGAACGCGGAGGGCGTGCAATTTCGCGGCGAACAGGTGGCGGACTTTTTACCGCGCGCCGGTTCCGTCACGAACGAGTTGCAGGAGTGGGAGGTCAAGTTGCACCGGCGCATCATCGGCAGCTACTTGCTGCAAGTGACGTATCAGACGCTCACGCCGCCACAGTCGCAGAACATCACAGTGCGCGGCATCGAAGC
>JANOAY010000846.1:0-1961 GCA_031411375.1 Pedosphaera sp.
GTTCCGCACCACCACGTCGTAGAGGCCGGCCTGCGCCTGGTTCACGCCGCTGATGATCATCGTGGGCGTCTTCGAGCCGAGGATGTTGCCGCCGTCGCCGAGTTCCTGGCCCTCGAAGCGCCATTGATAACTGAGCGGCGCGGTGCCGAGCGCCACGATGGAGAAGGTCACGTCCTCGCCGGGATTCACTTCCACGCCGGACGGCTCCTGCACGATGACCGGCACGGACGGGCCGCTGCTCGGGACGAAATCCACCTCGTCCAGCCAGCCGCGATCCAATCCCGCCAGGCCGCCCGCGTCCTTGCTGTACGTCCAGCGCAAGGTCACGAGTCCGCCGGGCACGACGAACGATTGATACTCCCAGCCGCTCAGGCCGGAAATTTGCGCGAACGTCGAGCCGTTCACCGCGAAGGTCAGATGGTCCGCGTTCGTCTGCGAAGAAACTCTCCACCAGAAACGAATCGTGCCGGGCCCGACCACGGTCGTTTCCAGCGTGCTCGAAGTGCCGTCGGTGATCGTGCCGCTCTGCGCCGCCGCCTCGCCGTCGTGCGTCACGTTCGTCTGCACCGTCCACGGCGCACCGAGGTCGGTGTTCCAAGTGAGGTACGGCGCGTTCATGGCCTCGCCCACGGTGAGCGCAGCAATGACGCTGAACTGGACCGGCGAACTGACCAGGCCGCCCGCCACATTGCTGATCGCGACCGAGTAGAGACCGCCCTGCAACGGCTGCGCGTTGTTCAAGGTGAGTGTGGCCGTGGTCGCGCCGCTCACGCTGCCGCCATTGACGATGTTCGTGCCGTTGCGTTTCCACTGGTAGGAGAGTGGCGCGGTGCCGGCGGCGACGACGGTGAAGTTTGCCGGAGCGCCCTCGGCCACGGTCAGCGCGGCGGGCGGCGTGGTGATGCTCGGCGGCGTGAGCACGACGAGCGCGGCGTTGGAGCTGGTCACGAACCCGACCGCGTTGCTGACGATGACGGAATAGTTTCCCGCGTCCACCGGCTGCACGCCGCTGATGACGAGGACGTTGGAATTCACGCCGCTGAGGCCATTGCCATCAAAGAGCGCCACGCCGTTCAAACGCCATTGCAAGAACAGCGGCGGCGAACCCGCCGTGCCGACGATGAACATCATGTCGTTGCCTTCCACCACCGACTGGCCGGCGGGCTGGGCGGTGATCGAGGGCGGCACGCTGACGATGAGGCGCGCGCCGCCGTTCGTTGTGCCGGGCACGTAGGTCGAGCCGTTCTGCACGAGCCACGGCTGGCCGAGCACGGCGAAGTTCAAATACGGAGCGCCCACCACTTCGCTCATCGTGAGCACGGTCAGCGACGCGGGACTGCTGATGACGAAGCCGGCGGCGTTGCTGACGACGACCGAGTAGGTGCCGATGTGCGCGGCCTGCACGTTGTTCAGCGAAAGCGTATTCGTGGTCGCGCCGCTCACACCCGCGCCATCCGTGAGCGCGACGCCGTTGAGCAGCCATTGATACGAGAGCGGCAGCGCGCCGCTGGCGAGAATGCTGAAGCTCGCGGACTCGCCCTCGGTCACGCTGCGGTTCGTGGGCTGGAGCGAAATGACCGGCGCGGAGAGAACCGACGTGGCGTTCAACGTCGCCGCCACTGACGTGGTCGTGCCCGCCGCATTGCTCACGAAGAGCGAATAGCTCGCGGACTGCGCGGGCGTACTGAGAATCGTGAGACGCGGGCCTTGCGCGCCGCTCACGCCGTTGCCGTTCAGCACGGGCGCGCTGTTGGAGAACCACTGGAAGGTCATGGGCATCGAGCCGCCCACGCCCGCGCCGAAGTTCGCGGTGTGGCCCGCGAAGAGGTTGAGGCTCACGGGCTGGTTCGTGACGGTCGGAGCGACATTGATTGTGCTCGGCGTGTAGGTGATGCCGTCCACCCAGCCCGCGTCCTGGCCCGCCGTGCCAGCCGTGCCTTTGCCGTAGCGCCACTTGAGCA
>JANOAY010000847.1:0-2981 GCA_031411375.1 Pedosphaera sp.
TCTTCGGGCAGCGCCGTCGGGTCGGCCATGATTTGAATGGTGCGCGCGCGATCCGCGGCGCTGATGCCGGTGGAAATGTTTTTCGCCGCGTCCACGCTGACCTGGAAATCCGTTTTGAAGCTCTCACGGTTGGTTGATACCATTTCCTCCACGCCCAGTTGCTTCAAACGCTCGCCCGTGGTCGGCACGCAAATCAGCCCGCGCCCGAACTTGGCCATGAAGTTGACCGCCGCCGCCGTGACTTTCTCCGCGGCCATGATGAGATCACCCTCGTTCTCGCGGTCGGCGTCGTCCACCACGATGACCATTTTCCCCGCGCGCAAGTCGGCGATGACGGCTTCGATGGAATCAAACGGCTGCTTCGGTTTCATTCGAGGGCGGGACTGTAAGGGGCGCGCGCGCGGAGCGGCAAAGGAGAATTGCGCGAGCGGGTATGCGTCCTTCGCACCGGCTGTGGCTGACTCCGCCATTTACAGCTTTCGCCCGGCGGCAGATACTTCAACTCGGTGCGGGCGCGTGGCGGAATTGGCAGACGCGTTGGACTTAGGATCCAATGGAGTAATCCGTGCAGGTTCGACCCCTGTCGTGCCCACCATTTCTGTTTCATTCCACCGGCTGCCAAACCTGAAAACACCTTTTGACAAGCTCCGCGTCCCTCCATACCTTCGCCGCCCGGTTGGGGTCTTAGCTCAGTTGGTAGAGCACCACAATGGCATTGTGGGGGTCAAGGGTTCGAATCCCTTAGGCTCCACCAACCTTTCTTTTTCAGGAACTTTCAGGGTCAACAGCCGTCTTGGATTCGCCACTTCAGGCCGGGCCGCTCACGCCACTTTCACCTTCACGCGGTTCTCTTTGATGCGCGTGCGGTTCAGTTTGGCAATGATGCTGTTGGCATGCTCGCTCGACACGTCGGCGAAGAGATGCCGGTCGCGAATGTCAATCGTGCCGACCACGCCTGGCTGCAATCCCGTCTCGCCCATGATCGCGCCCACCACGTCCTGGGCGGTCACGCCCATCGCGCTGCCGACGTTAATGTAGAGGCGCGTCTTCTCGGGCGGCGTGGCGCGGCTTTCCTTGGGTGTGCCGACGGCTTTGGCAGGCGCGGGTTTGGGTGAAAATTCTTTGCGCGGGGCCGGTTTCTCCGCGGGAATTTCAGCGGCCGGTGCGCTGAAAATTTCCTTGGGTGCAACAGGCATGGGCGCAACGGCGGGTTTGACCACGGGCGCGGGCTTCCACGGCGTGGGCCGCTTGGCGGCGGCGGGGGCGCGCAGCTCACGGCGCGGTTCATCGCGACGCGGCTCGTCTCTGCGCCACTCCTGCTGACGCGGCGGGCCGAAACGCCCTACGCCCTCATCGCGCGGCCCGCGCTGATCAAAGTCACGCGGCGCCGGACGATCCGGACGGGCCGGGCGATCATCACGCCGTTCCATGCCGCGTCCACCGCGATCATCGCGGCGGTCGTCACGTCCGCCGAATTCTTCGCGCGATTCCGTCGGCTTGACCGGCGCGCTTTCGTTGCTCTGCAAATGATGGATGAGCGCCGAGGCGATGTCCGTGGAAGTAAAACCTTCTTCGAGCAAAGTCTCAATCAGGCGATCCTGTTTCACGAACTCGTTGCCCTTCAAAGTGGCGCGCAGCTTGTCGAGGAACGCGCCGGCTTTCGCCTGGCCCACTTCGCCTTCGGTGGGAATTTTGCCGCGTTGCACGCGCGTCTTGGTGAAGCGTTCGATGTGCTGGATTTGAAACAGCTCGCGCCCGGCCACGAAAGAAATCGCCCGCCCGCTGCGGCCCGCGCGGCCCGTGCGCCCGATGCGATGCACGTAATCCTCCGGGTCATAGGGCAGGTCGTAGTTGAACACGACCTGGATGTCGTCCACGTCAATGCCGCGCGCGGCGACATCGGTGGCCACGAGAAATTCCAAGCCGCTCTTGCGGAACTTGTTCATCACGCGGTCGCGCATTCCCTGGGTCATGTCGCCGTGCAAACGGTCGGCGGAATAGCCCTGTGCGTTCAGATGATCCACGAGTTCGTCCACCATGCGCTTGGTGTTGCAGAACACGATGCCGAGCTTGTAGTCGTGAATGTCAATGAGCCGCGTGAGCAGCTCGATTTTGAAGCGCCGGTCCACTTCGTAATACACCTGCTCCACCGTCGGCACGGTCATGGCCTTCTGTTCCGGCTTCACCGTCACCGGCTCCTTGGAGAACTTCTCGATCAAGTCGCGAATCGGCTTCGGCATCGTGGCCGAGAAGAACACCGTCTGCCGCTCCTTGGGCGCGTCCTTGAGAATCGTCTCAATGTCCTCGCGGAACCCCATGTTCAGCATCACGTCCGCCTCGTCGAGAATGACCATCTTCAACGTGTCGAGCCGCAGCGTGCCGCGCCGCATGTGATCCATGACGCGCCCCGGCGTGCCGATGACGATTTGCGCGCCCTGCTTCAAGCCCCAGAACTGCCGCTCGTACGACTGCCCGCCGTAAATCGGAATCGGCGTGATGCCACGCTTGAAGAGCGCGAGCTTGTGCGTCTCCTCGCAGACCTGGACGGCGAGTTCGCGCGTCGGACAAAGGATGAGCACCTGCACGGCCTTTTGCGCCGGATCGGTTTTCTCGATGGCGGGAATGGCAAACGCGGCGGTCTTGCCGGAGCCGGTTTGCGACTGACCCACGGCGTCGCGCCCCGACATGAGCACCGGGATGGCCTCGGCTTGAATGGGTGAGGCTTGTTCAAAGCCCAGCTTGTCAATGGCCTTGAGTACTTCGGGCGAAATACCCAGTTCAGAAAAAAGTTTGGTTGTCATACGAGTCTGCGGGTTGTCACCCGGTCGGGGAGCCTAGCGCACCCGCGCGCCGGGAAGCAACGAACCGTTCACGCTAATATCGGCGCGCGGACATTACTGTCCGCAGCAACGTGCGACTGCAGAAAGCGTGGACATGGATTGAACCTCTCTGACTTAGAGGCTTGCTGGGGACAGGAATGT
>JANOAY010000848.1:0-4767 GCA_031411375.1 Pedosphaera sp.
CGCCCGCCGCCGATACCGTGCCGCCATGAGCACGGCAAGTTGGCTTCGAGGACAGAATTCGCCGCATTCTTCCCAAACCGAAACCCGCCGCCAATTTCTTGCGCGTGGCGGAAAGGCGCTGCGCTACGCCGCTCTCGGTGCGATTTTCGGTTCTTCGGGAATGTTGCCGAAGACTGCACATGCGGCGATTGTTCCTCCGGCTTGGATGCCGTACTGGAGTGTGCCTGACATTTCGGGCTCGGGTGTTTGGGTTAATCCAAGCCAGTATTTCGGAAAAGTGCTTTATTTGGTTTTTACGCAAATCGGTTGCGAAAGCTGCGAGGCAGAATTGGAAACTCAAGTCCTTCTTCATAACCGTTACCAACACGAGGGTTTAGAAACACTTTTAATCTACATTAACCAAAACAATTCAACCGTGGCTGCTTACGTTTCTGGCATGGGTTTGAACCCCGATTCAGTTGTCGGCTTTAACCAAACTTGGCGCATGGGTGGGTCAAATAATTCGATCCTGACCGCGATGGAGATTGCAGGCGTTTCACCGCCTCTTCATTTTCTTGTCAGCCGCGAAGGCATGATCATTTTCCGCCAAAATGGTGACAACGGGGAAGATTTCCAACCCACACTAGAAACCCAAATCCGAAAGACACTGCGAACCCCGAAACTTTTTCAATGGCCCACCGCCAACGGCGGGCGAGAAATAATCTGGGCCAATGGCTATCCCACCAACAGCGTGCTGGAGCATTCCAGCACTGTCGGTCCTAGTGCCGTCTGGAGCGATTACCCAACACCGCCAGTTCTCTCCAATGGCCTCTGGCGCGTCCCGATGCCAACTACCAACAGCGCCAAGTTCTTTCGCCTGCGCGTCCCTGCGTTGCCACCATTTACCAACGCTGCCGCCGCCGTGCTGAAACGATGACGAAAGCGGTAGGGCGGCGGCGTCCTCACCGCGCCGCGCCACGAACCGGAGCAGCGGAAAGGGGTCAGTTCTACCAATCGACACTCCAGTCCTCCTGGTTCCAGACCGCGAGAGTGTGACTTAAGCCAACTGCTCCTCTCCCTAACCCTCTCCTCACTCGTGCCTCGCGAGGAGAGAGAACCGGACAGCGGCGTGCGGCCAAATCGCAGCGCCCCGCCACGTCGAGCCATGCCACATCCGCCCGGCGCTTCCGTCTCCCTCTCCTGCCGCGTAGCGGAGGAGAGGGCTGGGGAGAGGAGGTGCCTCCAAACGACCCAAGTCAGCGACCCGGCCCGCGGAAGGCGTGAATGGCATCCACAGCGTGAGGGCGCGGTGCTTGGCAACGAGTTGCGCCGTTGCCTTTCCGACTGCACCCCTTCTTGGCCATCCCACCTCCTATTTGACCGCGTTCTTCACGTCCTGGGCGGCATCCTTGACCCCGGCTTTGACGTCTTCAGCGGCGTCCCGGACGGCCTCACCAGGTCGGCGGTCGAGGGCATCGTTGACCGCGTCTTTGGCTTTTTCAGTCGGGGTCTGTTTTTCGCACGCCGGCAACGTCAGCAGGGCCGCGACCACCAGAAGAAGTTTCAATAGTTTCATATTTTGAGAATTACGTCCGCGCCTGATTGAGACCTGTTTCTCCTCCGCTAGCAAGCCACGGTTTGGGGTATGGCAAATATTCAATACCGCTGCTCAACTGCGTTGGACGGCTCACGGAAGCGCGCAGTTGGCTTCCCGTCGCGTTTACGCGGGCGATCAACCCTCTGTTGACCACAGAAAGGGGTCAGTTCTACCAATCGACACTCCAGTCCTCCTGGTTCCAGACCGCGAGAGTGTGACTTAGGCCAACTGCTCCTCTCCCTAGCCCTCTCCTCACTCGTGCCTCGCGAGGAGAGGGAACCGGACGGCGGCGTGCGGCCGAATCGCCGCGCCTCGCCACGTCGGGCCGCGCCACATCCAACCAGCGCTTCCGTCTCCCTCTCCTGCCGCGTAGCGGAGGAGAGGGCCGGGGAGAGGATGTGGTTCAAAACTCGGTGGCCCGGAGCCGTTGTAAAAACCAGCGCGGCGTCACGGATCCGTTCGACATGGGGCCCGGTTTGGACAAATCCTGAGTGATGCATGAACCGATGACCTCTTCCTCCCGCCAGGGGCGAGGCGTTCTGATTTGGGCTTGGGCCGCGACCTTGGCGGCGCTGGTGTTCGGGAATCTGGCGCTGTGGCTCTTCGTGGAGCGGCGCGCAGCGAACGCGCAGCTCGCGCGCTTCAAGGCCGAGGCCAGCGCGCGAGCGCGCCACGCGGCCCCGGTCAATCACAGCCGCCCGGAGCCTGTTTCCGCGGAGACTCCTTTCGCGTCGTTGCGGGAAAGTGATGTCGTGGGCCGATACCGTCTCTTCCAGGAAGGAGTGGACGTCGGCGTAGTGCAACTGCTGAAAGACCACAGCATGATTAACAAGGACGGCACGACGTATCCGCAATATCGATGGGAGATTGAGCCGAACCGGTTGATGACGCGCTGGCAGGCCGGACACATCTACTTCGACCTGATGCCACGGCCCGGCGTCTTCGTCGCGCGTCTCAAGGGGAATGATGATTATCGGCGGCTGGAAAAGATTGAGGACGAAGAAAAACCCTGAACTTCTGAAGCGCCTCGCCACGTCGGGCCGCGCAACATCCAACCAGCGCTTCCGTCTCCCTCTCTTCCGTGAAACCGAGGAGGGCATTGCTCCTTCCGCCATTTGACCCGTCGAACGCCTTTGACGATGGCCCCCGTTTATTGAAGTATCCGGCATGTTCGCTTTCCCTCTCCGGCGTGTTGGTCTGCTCCTCGTGCTGTGCCTCTGCATGGTGCCGGAGCTGTTCGCCGCACTTCAGGTCGGGAGCGGACCGACCTTCAGCTACAGTTACTCGCCCCGCACCCGGCTCGCCCTGGACACGAACGCTGCCAATGTCGGCGTCACCTTCTTCCATGAGCCTACGGTGATGAACTGTTCCTTCATCTCGCCCCTCAACACCACGGGGCCGGCCTCTGGCACGGTTACGTATGTTCTCCTCCCCGATCCCGGCCACGTCATCGAGCACGTCACCCTTTTTCAGAGAGGCTCGTTGTTCAACAATGGCGACGTCACGGGCGAATACAGCATCGACGGCGGGAACACCTTCAAGCCCTTGTTCACCACTCCACCGTATCCCGGTACTGGCATCACTTATACGGATGGCGCGGCCCTGCGTAATCTCATGACGTCCCGGTTGACCCTCCGCTACACCATCGCGTGGACCAACGGCGACAATTTCAACGTGCAGTTCGCGAGGGATTGCGACGACAACCCATTCACCCTGTTGATGGAGGGAACCATCGTGCCGCAAGCGGAGGCGGACCGCTGGCGGGTGCTGGTCCCCAGCGGATCGGTTTGGAAGTATCGGGACAACGGTTCCAACCAGGGCACCGACTGGCAGTCGCCGACGTTCAACGACGCCACCTGGCTCTCCGGCCCGGCGGAACTCGGCTACGGCGATGTGGACGAAGCGACCGTCAACCAGTTCGGAGGCAACCCCGCCAACAAATACATCACCACCTACTACCGTCGCGCTTTTCAACTCGCCACCCCGGCCTCCTACGATGCCTTCACGCTGGGCCTGCTCCGCGATGACGGCGCGGTCGTGTACCTGAACGGAGTGGAAATCTTCCGCAGCAACCTGCCCGGTGGAACGATCCTCTCCACCACCTTGGCCACCAACGCCGTGAACGGGATCGACGAAGCGCGCTTCCGGGACACGGCGGTGCCGCTCAATCGGTTTGTCCCCGGCACCAACCATCTCGCCGTCGAGATTCATCAAAACCTGCCCGACAGCAGCGACATCAGCTTTGATCTGGATTTGAAGGGGCGGCTTATTCGGCCGCGACTGAACCTGGCCCGCGCCGGGAACTGCATCGTGCTGTCCTGGGACGATCCGGACTTTATTCTGGAGCGGGCGACTGACGTGGCCGGGCCGTGGCTTCGTTCCCCGATCAAGCCAAGCAGCCCGGTTATATATTGCTCCGAAGGGCCCGGACTCTTTTTTCGGCTGAGCAATCCGTAGCTCACGTCTCCCCGCGTCATTAGGTGGTTGAGAGTTGAGGGTGGAAGGCGGGGAAAATGGACGAAAGGTAGGGCGACGCTGTCCTCAGCGCGCCGGGGTGAGGCGTGAGCAAGTTCAAGAGCCTATCTCGGATTCCAACGCGGCGCGGTGGGACACCGCGCCCTACCCTTGCACCAAGAGCGCTTCGTGAGGCCCGGCTTTCCTCTCCACCCTCCACCCTCAACTCTCGCTTGAAGCAACCCCGCCATCCGCTCGTCAGTCGTTGGCGAAACAACTCATGCGACGTGGAATCATTTTGAACGGTGTACTGATGGCCGGACTGGCCGCGTCCGCGCGCGCCGCCAGTTCTGATGACGCGCAGCGCCTCTGGTCCGCGCATGTGCTGCCGGTGCTCGCGGAGAATTGTTTCAAGTGCCACGGGAACATCGAGACGAAGAGCGGCCTGAGCGTGATGACGCCCGCCGAAGTGCTCAAGGGCGGCGACAACGGCCCGTCCGTGGTGCCCGGCCAGCCGGAGAAAAGCCTGCTCTACAAATACGTCCTGCCCGACGCCGATCCGCACATGCCGCCGAAAGGCCGCGCGCTGACCTTCGAGGAAACGGCGCTCATCAAGCGGTGGATTGAGAAGCTTTCGCCCGCCGTCGCGCGGGCGGTGACGAATGAAACGCAGGCCGCAGCGGGCGGTGCGAAAGTTTCCCCGCTCTTTCGCCAAGCCACTTGGCAACCCGCCAAAG
>JANOAY010000849.1:0-2422 GCA_031411375.1 Pedosphaera sp.
TCGCGCGCTGGGGCACGCCCGAGGATGTGGCGAAAGCGGTCGTCGCCCTCGCGCAGGACGTGCTGCCCTTCAGCACCGGCGAGGTGATCAATGTGGACGGCGGGTTTCATCTGCGGCGGCTGTGAAGCGGTGTTGAAGGAATCTTGGATTCAATTATTCTGCCGCCATGAGCACGGTCGCTGAAATTGAGAAAGCCATCACGGAACTGCCGTTCGAGCAAAGCCAGGAACTCGCGCGCTGGCTCTTGGAATATCTGGAAGACCTCGAGGACGGACTCGCGGCGGAGCGGGCTGAGGCGCAAGGCGGGCCGCGCGTCTCGCTTGATGAAGTGAGGCGCGAGTTCGGCCTGAAGTGATGTCCTACCGCGTCCAGTTCGAGCCGGCGGCTCTGAAATTTCTTCGCAAGCTGCGCGACGAGAAGTTGAGCCAGCGCATCATCCGCGAAATTGAAACGCTGCAAGACAATCCCCGCCCCTCTGGCTCCACCAAACTCACCGGACGCCCCTACTGGCGCATCCGCGTCGGCGATTACCGTGTGCTCTATCGCATCGAGGATGAGGTGCTGATCGTGACCGTCATCGAGATCGGACATCGCCGGGAGATTTACCGCCAGGCATGAGCGCGCGACCGATAGCCCGTCCACCTGAGCACTTGAGGCGTGTTTGGTGTTTGGAGCTTGGTGTTTCCTTGGTGTTTGAAGTTTGGTGTTTGAAGTTTCGTCAGTTCGCGTTCTTCGCAGTTCTCGTGTTCCTCTCTCCGAGCATGGTCCCGGCACAAAGCGCGGTTCTCACACCCCGCGTTTTCAGCGTCAGCCCCGGCGTGTTGCCGAAGATGAAAGCGCGGCTCGCGACGAATGACGCTTCACTTCTCCCCGCGTTCCGCAAACTGACCAACGACGCCAACCGCGCGCTGAACTTCACGCCGCTCTCCGTGCTGGAGAAACCCAAAGCCGGCGCGAGCGGCGACAAGCATGATTATCTGAGCCAGGCGCCCTACTTCTGGCCTGACCCGGCGAAGCCCGACGGCCTGCCCTACATCCGCAAGGACGGCCAGCGCAACCCCGAGAGCGGCGCCGCGCATTCGGACGCGCCGCGCATGGCTGGCATGGCGGACGCGGCGGAGACGCTGGCGCTCGCGTATTATTTCACGGGCCGCGAACGCTACGCCGCGCACGCCTCGAAAGTCTTGCGCGTGTGGTTTCTGAATCCCGCCACGCGCATGAATCCGAATTTCAATCAAGCCCAGGCCATCCCCGGCGTGAACAACGGGCGTGGCATCGGCATGATTGAAAGCCGCAGCCTCATGCCGGTGTGCGATGCCGTCGGGCTGCTCGCCGGTTCCACGAACTGGACGAAGGCTGACGACGACGGGATGCAGCAGTGGCTCGGCGAATTTCTCCACTGGGCGCAGACCAGCGCAAACGGACGCGACGAGCAGGCCGCGAAGAACAATCACGGCTCCTGGTATGACGCGCAGGTGGCGCACTACGCGCTGTTCGTGGGCAACACGAATCTCGCGCGGCAAATCATCTTCTCAGCGCAGACCAACCGCATCGCGCGGCAGATCAAAATGGACGGCACGCAACCGCTCGAACTCGCGCGTGCGGATTCCTTCAGCTACTCGCGCTTCAATCTTCAGGCGCTGTTCGAAGTCGCGACGCTCGGCGAACAGGTGGGCGTGGACCTGTGGCACTACCAGACGCCCGGCGGCGCGAGTCTGCGGAAGGCGCTCGACTATCTGTTGCCCTACGCCGAGCAGCCCGAGAAACCGTGGCCCTACGAAGTCGGCAAGAAGGAGACGCGCTCGCTGGATGCTGTGCTTCGCAAAGCCGCCGCGGTGTATCAGGACGAACGGATCACGGCCTTGCTCCACAAAAATGCCGGAGCACGAAACGCCCGTGAAGTCCTGCTCATTCCCTTGAACTGATTTTATGCCCACACGCATCAACGCTTCGCTCACACCACAGAAGCTCGCCCCGAAAATCCACCGGCTGTTCGAGCTGTCCGCCGAAAAAATCCTGAGCATCGAGCGCACCTGGAAGCCCGAGGACGGCACGCCCGTGTTCACGGTGAAAGGGAAATACACCTCGCGCGGCTGGACGGAGTGGACGCAGGGCTTTCAATACGGCTCTGCGCTCCTGCAATTCGACGCCACCGGCGACGAGCAGTTCCTGAAAATTGGCCGCGACAACACGGTGCGGAAGATGGCCACGCACGTCTCGCACACCGGCGTGCATGACCACGGCTTCAACAACGTCTCGACCTACGGAAATCTCCTGCGGCTGATGCTCGAGGAGAAGATTCCGCAGAACGAACACGAGAAAAATTTCTACGAACTGGCGCTGAAAACTTCCGGCGCGGTGCAGGCGGCGCGGTGGACGAAGATCGCGGACGGCACGGGTTTCATCCACTCGTTCAACGGCC
>JANOAY010000850.1:0-1634 GCA_031411375.1 Pedosphaera sp.
CTCTTGGCCCGCGCCAAGGCGGGCAGGAGCAGGCTGGCCAGAATTGCAATGATGGCAATGACCACCAGCAATTCAATCAGCGTGAATCCGCGACAGACTCGTCTCACATTTTCTCGCCGGTGGCGCTACAGGCGCTCCGGCAATTTCTGACTTTGGGTTTGGGAATCTCCGCGCCGGACAGCCTCCGGGCGGATTGGGAAAAGCTCACCGCTCAGGCGGTGAACACGGCAGGAAGAGAATCAAGCCGCGCGTGGCGGTGGGACAGGAGGGGAATGCGTTCGCGGGGAAGGGGACGCGGAAAAATCGGGCAGCAGCCAGTTCACGTGGGCAGGTGCAGGAGCAAGTACGGGACTGCGTGCGAGCAGTAAATCCAATTTGGTTTCGACCTTGAGCAACGGCTGCTTCTGTTCGGCCTGTTTTCCTTCGCGAACGACTTTGCAAAGCTTGCAGAGATGTTGTCCGTCGAAGGTCTTGCGCAACGCCACGTCGATGGAATCGGTCTGCGCGAAATCCACCGCCATGCTCACCCACGCCACCGACTGGAGCAGGAACCAATGCCCGCCAATCGCTGTCACGAGCGACAGGGCGACGAACAGTTGGATCAAGCGGCGTTGCACGATGTGGGGACAATGGACGACGGATAGGCGAAGTCAATTCGCCCGCTGAAAAGAAAAAGCGCGAGCGGCTCATCACCGCTCGCGCAGGCCGGGCATTGCGCCCGGCGAACTTATGTTATCTGAGAAGAAGCTCCGGCAGCGGGGCCGCGCGGCGCTTCATCATGCATCGGCGGACGCAACGCCGACTTTAGCCTACGACTTGTAAGCGTCCATCCCGACGCAGGAGCAGACGATGTTGCGGTCGCCGAAGACGTTGTCGATGCGGCTGACGGGCGGCCAGAATTTGAACTCGCGCAGGCTCGGCACGGGATACGCCGCGACGTGGCGGCTGTAGGGGCGATCCCAGTTGTCGGCGGTCACCACCTCCGCGGTGTGCGGGGCGTGCTTGAGGAGATTGTTCGCCGGGTCCGCAGCACCGTTCTCGACGGCGCTGGCTTCGGCATGAATGGCAATCATCGCCTCGCAGAAGCGATCCAGTTCAGCCTTCGATTCGCTCTCGGTCGGCTCGACCATCAGCGTGCCGGCCACGGGCCAGCTCAAGGTCGGCGCGTGGAACGAGTAATCCATCAATCGCTTCGCCACATCCTCGGCGGTCACGGTCCTGAACTGGCGCAGGTCGAGAATGCACTCGTGCGCGACCAGACCGCCGTGGCCTTTGAAGAGCACGGGGAAAAGTTTCTCCAACCGACGCGCGACGTAGTTCGCGTTGAGGATGGCGTACTTCGTTGCGGCGGTGAGTCCGTCCGGTCCCATCATGCGGATGTACATCCACGAGATGAGCAGGATGCTGGCGCTGCCCCACGGCGCGGCGCTGATCGGCCCGATGCCCTGCGCACCGCCGGTGGCGACGAGCGGATGCTTGGGCAGGAATGGCGCGAGATGCTTCGCCACGCAGATCGGTATCCAGGCTCTGAGAACGACAGCCAATACGATCACCGATGTATTCACCTACACGATGCTTGACACCGCTGGTCTGGCATCGACTACGCAAATCACCGTTACCATCCAAGGTGCCAA
>JANOAY010000851.1:0-1952 GCA_031411375.1 Pedosphaera sp.
TTCTGCACCGACTCCCAGATGTCGCTCATGAAGGGAATCATCGTCCAGTTCACGAAGGCCACGAGGTCGCAGCCAAAGAAATGGTCGGCGAATTTCTTCCGACCGAAGCGCGTTTGGATGTTCTCCCACGTCACCTCGCCGAGTTGCGTCGTCTTGCCGACGAGGACTTTTCCATCCTCGAACTCGTAGGCGTCCGTGTGTCCGGGCGGCGCGATGGAATGCACATCCGCGTGCGCCGCGAAATCCGTGAACACCGGATGCAGCGTCGGGTAGCCCAGCGCGCCGACATACGTGACGGCCACGCCGAAGCGCGACAGCGCATGCGCCATGATGGGGCCGTTGCCGCCGAGCTTTACGCGCTGCACCACGGCTTCGATGTTCGTGCTTTTGCCGGCGGCGGCGGCGAGGCGTTCGGAAAGTTTCGCAATGCTCGGGATGCGGTCGAACTTCTCCGAGTTATGCCGCACGTCCACGAGATGAATGATCTCATCCACGAAACCATCCAGCCCGATGAACGACGTGAGATGACTCGCGCGCTCGACCGAGGCGAGCAGGCGTTTGGCGCATTGTTCGCGGAGTTCCTGCGGCGAGTGCATATCAGTCCACTTTCACGCCGATGACGCTGAGGATGCGTTCGAGATCAGCGTCGTTGAAAAATTTCACTTCGAGCGAGCCTTTGCCGGCGCGGTAGCGCAACTGGACTTTCGTGCCGAGGCGCTCGCGCAGTTTGTTTTCCACGTCCACGACATGCGCGTCGCGACTGGTGATGGTCACGCCGTGGCCGGCTTTGCCGGGCGTGATGTTCGGCTGGTTCAACAGGCGTGAGACCAAATCCTCGGTCTGGCGTACGGTGAGTCCGTCTTTGATGACGCGCTCGGTGGCGAGCTTCTGCTGCGCGGCGTGCGGGAGACCGAGAATGACTTTCGCGTGGCCAACGGAAAGGCGTCCGTCACGCAGGAACATCTGCGCGTCCGGCACGAGCTTCAGCAGACGCAGAGAATTTGCGACCGCCACGCGGCTCTTGCCGACTTTTAACCCCACGTCCTCCTGGCGCAGTGCGAACTGGCCGATCAACTGCGCGTAGCCGAGCGCTTCTTCCATCGGGTTCAGATTCTCACGCTGAAGATTTTCAATCAGTGCGAGTTCCAACACCGAACGGTCATCGGCCTCGCGCACGATGACGGGGACTTCCGCGAGATTGAGCAGCTGCGACGCGCGCCAGCGGCGCTCACCCGCGATCAGCTCGTAGTGCGTCGTACGGTCGCGCACGATGAGCGGTTGGATGATGCCCTGTTCCTTGATCGAGTCTGCAAGTTCTCGCAACGCCTCGGCGGAAAATTCCTTGCGCGGCTGCATCGGGCTGGGGCGAATCTTATCCAGCTTCACGCGCAGCACGCGGTCGCGCGAATCACCGAGAGTCGCGGGATCAACAGGGGACGACGCGGCGAAAGGATTCAACGGAGGCGCTGACGGCTTAGGCGCAACCGTCGTCGGAACTGGCGCATCGGTGGCGGGCGCGACCGGCGCGACAATGCGCGCGGGCGCTGTCCCGAGCAGCGCGCCCAGCCCACGACCAAGAGCGGATTTCGACATGACGGGAGAGTGGGGAATGGGCGCGCGCGCTGTCAATTGCTGCGACGTCTCAGGCCGGGGATTGAAAGGGGCGCGCTGCGGCGTTGGAGTTCAAGCTTCAGCTTGTCGGTCGCGCTCCCGGACAGCCTGAAGGCTGAACTCCAACGGCTGTTTGCCGCAGCGCCAACCCGCCCCGTCCGTTCAAGTGTTCAACGCCTTCAACGCCCGCTTGCAATCCGACGGCCGCAAAATCAACAGCCCTTTCTTCGAGTTGGGCGCGGTGGCGCAGTAGGCGTACTCGATGTTGATCTTGGCCTTGGAAAGCTTGTGCGCGATCTGCGCGAGTGAACCAGGGTGGTTATCGCCCTCGATCATCAGCA
>JANOAY010000852.1:0-1853 GCA_031411375.1 Pedosphaera sp.
AAAGCCTGCGCTCCGGGGAATAATTTCCATGCGCTCGGCCGCTTGGCCGTGTAGTCTTCGCGCACATGAAAACTTTCAAACTTTTCGCCCTCGCCGTCGTGGCCGGTTCCCTGATTGTTACCGCCGTCGCGGCTGACCAAAAACCTGCCGCCAAGGCCAAGCCGTATCCGCTCAAGACGTGCGTCGTGACCGATGAGAAATTCGGCGGCGAAATGGGCGACCCGTACGTCTTCACGCACGAGGGGCGCGAAGTGAAGCTCTGCTGCAAGGGCTGCCTGGATGATTTCAAGAAGGACTCCGCCAAGCACGTGAAGAAAATGGAAGCGGCGGAGAAGAAAGACGCTCTGAAAAAGTAGAACAACCAACGAAAGAAAAACTATGAAACACCTCACCATGATGATGGCCGCAGCGGTTCTCGCCCTCGGCCTGTTCACCGGCTGCGCCACCTCGGGCGGCCATCACGACCACGCCAAGTGCGGCGCGTGCTGCAAGGACAAGGGCTGCACCAACTGCTGCAAGGACGCGGCGGCCTGCGCCAAGTGCTGCGGCCCGAAGTAAGCACGTCAAATTCAGAGCGGCGGTGTTCGCGAGGACGCCGCTGTTTTTTTGTCTCCGGAGCGCGGGTTTTCCAACCCGCAGCGGCGTGCGAGGGATGGTGGTGTTCGCAAGTTTCTGCTCCTCCGTGCTGATGAACATTGCTGCGGGTTAGAAAACCCGCGCTCCAAGTGAACTACGCCAATTGAATTCTTGACCCACCTTCGCCCCCACCTAGCATCCCGCCCAATTTGCAATCGGTGAATTTGATGAAAGCGATTCTCGCCCTCGAAGACGGTTCAGTGTTTCACGGCCAGGGTTTTGGCGCGCGCGCCCACGCCTGCGGCGAAGTGTGCTTCAACACTTCCATGACGGGCTACCAGGAGATTCTCACCGACCCCTCTTACAAAGGTCAGATCGTCACGATGACCTACCCGCTCATCGGCAACTACGGCGTGAACGATCAGGACGTGGAGTCATGGCGTCCGCATGTCGCGGGCTTCGTCATTCGCGAGCTCTCGCCCATCGTGAGCAACTGGCGCGCGGACTATTCGCTCGGCGATTATCTCGAGAAGAACGGTATCCCCGGATTGCAAGGCATCGACACTCGCGCGCTCACCAAAAAGCTGCGCGTGCGCGGCGCGATGAAGGGCTTCATCTCCACCGAAGGCGTCAGCGATGCGGAAGCCGTCGAGCGTGCGCGTTCGTGGACCGGAATTATCGGCGTGGATTACGTGAAGGAAGTCACGCACAAGGAGCCGTTCCTCTGGGATCCGCAGGACACGCAGAGCGCGAGCTTCAACATCGTGCGTGGCAATGCGGTGAAGGACAACCGCAACGTGCGCGATCCGCTGCCGCCGGCGGACATCCCGATTGTCGCCTACGACTTCGGCATGAAATACAACATCCTGCGCCGCCTCCGACAGCAGGGGTTCAAAGTGCAGGTCGTGCCCGCGACCACGCCCGCGAGCGAGGCGTTGAAATACAAACCCGCCGGCGTGTTCCTCTCGAACGGCCCCGGCGATCCCTCCGCCCTGCCCTACGCGGCGCAGGCGGTGCGCGACGTGGTGGCGAGCGGCGTGCCGACCTTCGGCATTTGTCTCGGGCACCAGATTCTCGGCCTCGCGCTGGGCGGAAAGACTTTCAAGCTCAAGTTCGGTCATCGCGGCGGCAACCAGCCGGTGAAGGACTTGGAGTCGGGCCGCGTGGAAATCACCTCGCAGAACCACGGCTTCGCGGTGGACCCGGCCTCGCTGCCATCCGACGTGGCGGTGAACCGCATCAACTTGAACGACCAGACGGTCGAGGGCATGCGGCAC
>JANOAY010000853.1:0-10554 GCA_031411375.1 Pedosphaera sp.
GCCTCAACCCGGCGCGCTGGGGACAGCGACGCCCTACCACTCGCAGTGGGCCCCACGCGTTCCTCGCTCCATTCGTCATTCGTCATTCGCCATTTGAAATTTCATTATGCCCATCACCGTTTCCATTGTTGAGGATCAGGAGCCGCTGCGGAACACGCTTTCGCGCGTGCTCAACCGTGCCGAGGGCTTCAAGTGCATCAGCACCTACGGCAGCGCGGAGGCCGCGCTCGAAGGCTTGCCGAAGGACGCGCCCGAAGTCGTGCTGCAAGACATCAACCTGCCCGGCATGAACGGCGTGGAGTGCGCGCGCAAGCTCAAGGAGATCGCCCCGAAGATTCAGGTCATCATGCTCACCGTGTACGAGGACACGGAGAATATTTTCAACGCACTGGCGGCAGGCGCGTCCGGCTACCTGCTCAAGCGCACGTCGAGCGCGGAACTCTTGGAGTCCATTCGCGAAGTCCATCGCGGAGGCTCACCCATGACTGCGCACATCGCGCGCAAGGTGGTGCAATCATTTCAGCGCGAGAAATCCGCCGCTGCCGCCGCCACGGAAGATTTGTCGCCGCGCGAGCGCGAGGTGCTCGACTGTTTGAGCCAGGGCTTTCTCTACAAGGAAATCGCCGAGAAGCTGGGCATCAGCTACGAGACCGTCCACACCTACATCCGCCGCATTTACGAGAAGCTGCAAGTGCGGACACGGACGGAGGCGGTGGCGAAATTTCTGCGGCGGTAGGGAGGAGCAGCGGACCGCCGAGTCCGCTGTTCAGGGAATTAACTCTCTCCAGCTGGAAAAAATACGGCGGACATGGCTGTCCGCCGCTCCGCCACGAATTACGCCGCCGCCTGCTGGTTCTTGTGGCGGAGCAGGGGCTTGTCCTCGCCGCGCACCACAGCGGCGGTGATCTTGATCGCAGCCACGTCATCGCGGCTCGGAATTTCGTACATCATGTCGAGCATCAGCTTCTCGATCAGGCTGCGCAGGGCGCGCGCGCCGGTGCCTTTCTTCATGGCCTGACGCGCGAGTTCGCGGAGCGCGTCCTCGGAGAATTCCAACTCCACATCCTCCAGCGACATCAGCTTGGTGTACTGCTTGATCAGCGAGTTGCGCGGTTCGGTGAGAATCTGCACGAGCTGATCCTCGGTGAGTTGTTCCAACACCGTGACCATCGGGAGTCGCCCGATGAATTCGGGGATGTAGCCGTAGTTGATCAAATCCTCCGGCTCGACGTGCTGGAGAATTTCATCGCGGTCGTAGTCCGCCACGCTGCGCCCTTGCTCGGCGGCGCTGAAACCCATCACGCGATTGCCGAGGCGACGTTGAATGATCTTCTCCAAGCCCGTGAACGCGCCGCCGCAGATGAAAAGGATGCCGCTGGTGTTGACGCGAATGTATTCCTGCTGCGGATGCTTGCGCCCGCCCTGCGGAGGGACATTGCAGACGGTGCCTTCCAACATTTTCAGCAAAGCCTGTTGCACACCCTCGCCGCTCACGTCGCGGGTGATGGAGACGTTCTCGGTCTTGCGCGCGATCTTATCAATCTCGTCCACATACACGATGCCGCGCTGGGCGCGCTTCACGTCGTAGTCGGAACTTTGGAGCAGACGGAGAATGATGTTCTCCACGTCCTCGCCCACGTAGCCGGCCTCGGTGAGTGTGGTGGCGTCGGCAATGGCGAAAGGCACGTCGAGAATGCGCGCCAGCGTGCGGGCCATGAGTGTCTTGCCGGACCCGGTATTGCCGATGAGCAGGATGTTGCTCTTCTCCAACTCCACTTCGCCCTCGCGCGTGGATTTCAATTCATCGCCGCCTTTGGGCGCGGCGGGTTCGTGGAGGATGCGCTTGTAGTGATTGTGAACGGCGACCGCGAGCGTCTTCTTGGCCTGGTCCTGGCCGATGCAATACTTGTCGAGATAGTTTTTGATCTCCACCGGCTTGGGCACCGAATGGATCATCGCGGGCTTCTTCGACTCGACGGCGGCGAGTTCCTTGTCGAGCACGCTCTTGCAGAGCACGACGCAGTTGTCGCAGATGTACACGCCCGGCCCTTGGATGAGCTTGCGCACCTCCGCGTGAGATTTTCCGCAGAAGCTGCACAGAGTGATGTTTGTTGGCCGCGCCATTTTTTTGACCCTACGCGAAAGCAGCGGGCGGGTCAGGGAAATTCTTTAGCGGTGCGGGGCGCGCGGACTTTCCAGTCCGCAGCAGGCCGCTGAGTAGTGAGGTTCGCGAATGTTCGGACGCGTTCGTCAGTTCGTGGCTTGCTGCGGACTGGAAAGTCCGCGCTCCGAAAAAAAAGGCGCGGAGGAAAATTCCCCCGCGCCTTTTGGGTCTGCGATTCGTTCGTGTGGATGATGCGCGCGTCGAACGAACCGCTTCACGTCGCCGGCTGCGTCTTGCCGCCTGGCTCCGTGGATGAGGCACGGAGTTCACCCGCCAGTTGCCGGGCCGTGAAAGCGAGAAAAAGAAATCCACACACGTTCAGGTAAAGGCTCTGCCGGTCGGCATCCAGTCCCGCCGCCGTCGGGTAAATCAGTCCGAAGACGAGCAACAGCGCGGCGAGATAATTTCCAGTTTGTCCGCCGACAATTCTTCTCACGAACCACGCGAGCGACAGCAGCAGCGGCAGGAAGACTATCAGCGACGTGCCCCAGAAGCCGAAGAGCAGGTCGCTGAAATCTCCGAGCACGCCGAAGCCGAGCGCGAGCGCAGACGCGAACAACACGCCGAGCAACGGCGCGGGCCGGACTTTCGCGAGCGTCATGCCGAGCAGGAGCAGCGCGGCGATCATCGTCCAGCCGCGTTCCGCTTCGCCGAGCACAGCGTTCGTGGTTGCGCCGGGCTGGGGCAGGGTGGGGTAGGCGACGCCCATGCCTTTCTGCGAGATGGCGTGGTCGAGCCGGTACGTCAGCACGGAGCCGCGATTGTCCGCGCTGGCCTTCACCTCGGTCGGCGACATGCAGCCTTCGGGGTAATTCAGTTTAGCTTTCGGCAGGTCCGGCAAGTTCAGCGTGAGCAAGAAGTCGCGAATCTCCCGCTGCTCCGCCACTTGGAAATACCACTGCGCCACGCCACGGCTCTTGAAGGAAATCGTCACGGTCAGTTCTTCGCGAGGCGCGAGAGTGCGGGTCAAGGTCAGCGCGGCCTCGCTCAATTCGATTTTCGGCAGCACGTCCTCGCCGTTCACCGTGGCGGTCAGTTCGTCGTACATCGCGCCTTGGGCCGGGAGCGGGAAGCGTAGCACGCCCTTCGTCACGCGGTCGGCGGGGCTTTTCAATTTCCACGCGAAGCGGCAGACCGTCTCGTAGCCGCCGTAAAGCGCGGAGCCTTTCTTGCGTGCGTTCTGCGTGAGCGTCACGACGTGGCGCGCGGCGAGAAAAGGATTGCCCACCACGTTGTGCTTCACGGTCTTCTTGCGAATGATCGCGGGCTTGGCCAGGTCTTCAAACTCGGTGCGCTCGGTCACTTCTTCCTCGTAGGAAACGTGCAGCGTCAGTTCGCGCTGCGTCTGTTCCGCGCCCCAGATGGTTTGCACGGCGTTGTAATTCGCCTCGGTCACGCGCCCGTGCGTTTGCTGAAAGTGCGCGACGGAGCGGCGGAGATAACCGCGCAGCACGCCGAGCGTCTGCGTGAGCACGAGCACGACGGACAGTGCCAGCAGCAGTCGTGCGGCCTGATGGTAAAGCGTCCAGAGCAGGGAGTTTTTTCCTTCCACCGCCGCCACGGGTTTCAGCCAGAGCGAGAGGAAGACGGCGAAGAGCGCCGCGCCGAGGCAGAGCGCGAGCAGGGGTTGGGTGTCGGCCAGATCGGAAGCGCGACCGGCGATCCTCAGAACAAGTTCTTTCATGGTTGTTGCGTTGGGTTGTGTGCGATGGAGCCGCCGCACACGCGACGGACTTCATCACCAGGCCGCGACCCGGGAGGAAACCGGGCGCGCGGCGTGACCGCAATTCACGCGGCGGAGAGTGGACACGACGCGCGTGTCCTGTGTTCACGAAACGGGCGATGACTTGCTGGGAAGTTATTCACCGCCCAACGCGTTGCTTTGTCGGAAGGAATTACGCTGCCTGCGCCAACCGCGCCGCGCCGCCGACCAGATAAGGAATGGTCAGCGGCCCTTGCGGCAGCACGGCGACGCGCGCGCTCGGGCCGAGGTCGCGCAGGCAACTGGCGACTTCCGCCGCGATGTCGTGACACGGCTGGAGATGCGCGGCGCGAATCACTTGGTCGGGAATCTTGCTGTGGACGAGCACGCGGGCCTTGCGCTGGATGATGGCCTGAATCTGAGCCTGCCATTGTTCGGCGCGGACGAAGCCGGGTTGCGCGAGCAGGCCGAGCAATTCTTCCGTTGAGGAAACCGAGAGCAGCAACTTGTCCAACGGACTGTTCGCGGGAATCCCTTCGCTGCACTCCGCCGCGAGGATGAGCGTGCCGCCGGGCTTGATGATGCGCGCGCCCGCGCTCATGCCCTTCACGCCCTGATACAAATTCATGTCGAGCGGATAGCCGCTGTTCGTGGTCACGACGACATCGAACGATTCGTCCACCGCCTGCATCGCGTTCTGGCGCACGAACTCGGTGCCGACTTTGTGCGCCTTCAAAATGTCGCCCGCGAAGACGTTGGTGATCTGCCGTTCCTCGTTGAGCGTGACGTTGAGGATGAAACTCGGGCCGGCCTTCAAGGCGATATCGCGCAATTCCTCCCAGAGCGGGTTGCCGTCATTGATGCCGAAGGTCGCGTTTGGATCGCCGATGTTGCGGAAGCCGTGATTGCTCATCACCGAGCGCAGGCCGCCCACGCCGGGCATGATGCCCTTGATGCCGCCGCTGAAGCCCGCGAAGAAATGCGGCTCAATAAACCCGGTGACGATGCGGAGGTCCGCCGCGAGCGCGTGCTTGTTCAGGAGGGCCGGGACGCCATCGCTCATCACGCCGACTTGCTGAAGCGCGTCGTCGTTCTCCGGCTCGTGATTCAACACGCGATACTCTGCCACGACGCGCGGCGTGAGCATTTTTTCCAACTCCGCTTTCGTGTTCGGACGATGCGTGCCGAGCTGGTTGAGCAAGGTGATGTTCTCGCGCGGCAAAACAGTTTCGAGATGCGCCAGCAGCCACGGGATGATGCGGTCGTTCGGCGTAGCGCGCGTGATGTCGGTGAAGAGGACGCACACTTTCGTCTTCGGCGTGAGCAGCTTGAGCAAGGGCAACGAGCCAATGGGTTGCTCCAGCGCGTGTAACACGGCGGCCTTTTCGTCCGGCAAGCCCGGCGTGTGGCCCGGCTCGATCACCGTGGTGCGACCGTCGGGAAATTCCACCGGCAACCAGCCCTGACCGTAGGCAAGATTCACATTCATTCGTGGCGAAAAGCTAACGTCGGCGCGGCGGGCGGGCGAAGGAAAAAACTTGGGCGTGCTCTCGGTGGTAGGAGACGACGTGAGGAGTCTCTAACTTTTCTGGAATCAGTTTGAGACTCCTCACGTCGTCTCCTACGGATTACATCGGCACGTCTTCGGGGCGCACTTCGAGGCACTCGTCCTGGTCTTCCCAAATCACGGCGGGGTAAATCTCCAGCAGCTTGGGCGCGAGGGTGCGGGCGGCGTGGGCGAGCAGTTCCTCCGCGTCCTGCGCGGCGTCTTCGAGCTTGTCCTGATAACGCTTCACGCTTTTTTGTTTCGCGTCGTCCCAATGGGACACGGCGTGGACGGAGGCGTAGTCGTCCGCCCATTGGGCGAGTTCGTTGCGGAGCGGTTCGGGAATTTCTTTGAACTCCACGGGAGTGCCGCCGCAATGCACACAGCCGAGTCCAGATTCCTTCACATCACGCGTGAGCAGCGGGAGCAGCGGCGCGCGGCAGCATTCGGCCTCGGTGTAAGCGGCAGGAAAAGTCGCGAGGCGCAGCACGCCCAGTCCGCGATCATGGGCCGTCTGCGCGGCGAGACGATACGCGCCGAGCAAGGGATGCGAGAGCCGCCACGCGCGGCCTTCGAGCTGGCCGAGCGTCTGCGCCATCCAGCGCGCGAGCTTCAAGTCATCGAACTCTTTGAAGACGATCGCGTATTCCTGCCAGAGCTTGTCCAGTGGGGACTCGGGATTGACGGCCATTTATCCTCGGAGGTTCGGGGTAGGGTGGGCGAAGTTCAAGGGTGGGTTTCCGATGGGCGCAATGGATCGCGGCTCTCCAGAGCCGCAGCGCATCCGCGCGGTCGTGGCTGCTGCGGCTCTGGAGAGCCGCGCTCCGGGCCAGCGACTTTCGACTTTGGACTTTGGACTTCGCCCCGTATAACGCGCGTCGTGCCGCCGGTGCCTCAACTCACGTTGTCCTCCTCCGTCCGCGATCTGGTCGGTGTGGGGCCGGAGCGCGCGGCGCAACTGGAGCGGCTGAAAATTTTCACCATCGAGGATTTGCTGCTCCACCGCCCGCATCGCTACGAGGATCGCCGTCATTTCATCACCATCGCGGCCTTGCAACTCAAGGAGCCGGCCACGGTGCGCGGAACCATCGTCGCGCAAGGTCTCAAAACTTTTAAGAAAGGCACGCGCTCCGTCTTCGAGTTCATCCTGGACGATGGCACGGCGCGGCTGCACTGCCGCTGGTGGAATCTGCCGTTCATGGAAAAGTTTTTTCACGTCGGCGACGAGGTGATGGTCTTCGGCAAGCCCAACTCCATCCGTCCGCGCACCATCGATCATCCGGACACGGAAGTGCTGGAGCCGGGCGAGGACGCGTCTATCCATCTCGACCGCATCGTGCCAATTTACCCGCTCACGGAAGGGCTGCCGCAGCGCACAGTGCGTTCGCTGGTCTGGCGGGCGTTGCAGCAGTGCGGTGAACTCTTCGTGGAGCCGTTGCCGGTTGAAGGTTGCAGGTTGAAAGTTGGCGAGGAAGCCGCGCCCGGAAAACCTTCTACCCTCAACCTTCAACCTTCAACTCCGCTCCCGTCCCGTGCCAACGCCGTTCACATGCTCCACTTCCCGGAGGAAATGGCGGACACGAAAATCGCGCGGCGGCGGCTGGCCTTCGACGAATTGTTCGCCCTGCAAGTCGAGTTGCAAAAGCGCCGGCGCGCGCTGGAGCAGAACGCCGAGGCGCTGCCGTGCGGCGGGACGAATGCGCTGATGCGGCCCTTCCTCGCCGCGCTCGGCTTCAAGCTCACGGACGCGCAGGCGCGCGTGCTGCGCGAAATCCGCCACGACATGAGCGGACGGAGCGCGGACAACCATGTCCGCGCGAACTCAACGGCCACTGGAAACTCGTCAGCGGTCGCGAAAGATGAACACGCGGACTCGGCGGTCCGCGCTCCGATGCGGCGCCTGCTGCAAGGCGACGTCGGCTCGGGCAAGACCGCCGTGGCCGCGTGCAGCGCGCTGATGGCCCTGGAGAGCGGCTTCAACGTGGCGCTGATGGCCCCGACGGAAATTCTCGCCGAGCAGCACTTCCGAAATTTTACGCGCTGGTTCGAGCCGCTCGGCGTGCGCGTGGAGCTGATGACGGGAGCGAGGAAGACGGTTGAGAGTTCAGAGTTGAGAGTTGAGAGCCGGAAAGGAACTTCCGGGTCCGGCTCGCAACCCTCAACTTTCAACCCTCAACTCTTCATCGGCACGCACGCGCTCATCACGCCGTCGTTCGACATGAGCCGGCTCGGCCTCGTGGTCATTGATGAGCAGCACAAGTTTGGCGTTTCGCAGCGCGAGCAACTCGTGCGGAAGGGTCGCTACCCGCACTTGCTCGTGATGACGGCCACGCCGATTCCGCGCACGCTGGGGCTGACGTTGTATGGCGATTTGGATTCGTCGGTAATTGATGAACTGCCGGCGAATCGCGGGCACATCCGCACCTTCGTCCGCAGTCACGAGCAACTGGCAAAGGTTCACGAGTTCATCCGCGGCAAGCTGCGCGAGGGGCGGCAGGCCTACATCGTCTATGCGCGCGTGGACGTGGCGGACACGGAGGCGGGCATCAAGGCGGTGACGGCGGAGTTCGCGCGGCTGCAAAAAGAATTCGCCCCCTACGGTGTCGGGCTGCTGCACGGGCGGCTGAACTCGCGCGACAAAGATTCCGTGATGGAAAGTTTCCGCGCGAACCGCGTCGCCGTGCTGCTCGCCACGTCGGTCATTGAAGTCGGCGTGGACGTGCCGAACGCGACGGTGATGGTGATCGAGAACGCGGAGCAGTTCGGGCTGGCGCAGTTGCACCAGTTGCGCGGGCGCGTCGGGCGCGGCGCGCACGAGTCGTTCTGCATTTTGGTCGCGAACTTGAGGACGGAGCACGCTGCGCAACGCCTGCGCGTGATGGAGAAAACGACGGACGGCTTCGAGATCGCCGAGGCAGATTTGCAACTGCGCGGTCCTGGCGAGCTGCTCGGCGGCGCGCAGAGCGGCCTGCCGCCGTTTCGCTTTGCGGACCTGGGCGGTGATTTGGATTTGGTCCAACTCGCGCGCGCGCAGGCGCGGCGCGGGTAGCACAGGCCACCGGCCTGTGCCGCCGGGCTACCAGCCCGGCGGAAGGGTGAGGCGTTCTTGATCTGACCGGCCCTGTTCGTGCTAACAATGCCGCCCTTCCATTCCGCTGGGCAGGTTGCCCAGCGGCACGAGTTGGTAGCCCGTGCCACCCATCTCTCACTTGTGCGTCGCCGAAACAATTGACGCCGGCGGAAACGGTTTCAGCACGGCGATGAAGAGCAGAATCATTGTCCACGCCAGCAGCATGGTGATGAGCGTGTGGCTGAGAAAATGATTGCCATCAATCATGTGGTAGCCGCCCATGATCCAGCCCGCCGCGAGTCCGGCGATCACGCCCAAAATTTTCTGCCGCCGCGTCCGCCCGAGCGCGCACAGGCTCATCAGTGCGAACCCGCCGCTCGCGTGGCCCGCCGGCCAGCAGCGTCCGGGCACGGTGCAGCAGCCTTCCGGCGCGCGTTCGAACAGATGCAGCACGGGCTGCTGGCCGCCGTAGCGCACCAACTGCTGCGGGCAATACATGCCGGTCCAGCGTTTGAGCGAGGCCACGAGCGAGGGCACCAGCACGAGAGAGAGCAGCATCACGGCGAGCGCGCGTTTCGGCAGACGCCAGCGTGGCGCCAGCCAGCGGTGCGGGAACAGCAGCGCCGCGAAAATCACGAAACCGAAAGTCTTCAGCAGCAGCAGCGGCGTCTTGTAGAAAATCAGCTTTGGCTGGCCGGCGTGTTTGACCAGCCACTTTCCGCCCGCTGCGTCGTAGAAATGATCCGAGACCCAGAAGTCCAGCGGCGTGAACTCCGCCACGACGAGCACGGCGGCCAGCGCCAGCAGCGTGAGGAGTGTCGCGCGTTTCCAAGGAAGGGGCGGCTCGGTGACGGATGCGTTCAGCATGTGGGTGGGAAAATCCTGTTCGTGCGCCGCAATCATCACCGGCGGCGGGCGGTGGCCTTTTCCCCGAGAGGTACGGGCAGGCCCGGCGCGGGCGCGGTGGAGGTCACGGCGTTGCGCTGCGACTCATCAGCATCATTTCCGTTCAGCGCGCCCATGAGGTGATGGCGGAAGGCGTGGCTCGCGGTCTGGTAGTAGGCCACGGTGTCGGCCAGGAAATTTTGGTCCGTCGGGCAGGGCTTGAACTCGGCGCCGGCTCCCTCCCGTGCGTAGGCGCTTCGCTGGCGCACCGGCTTCAAGATTTGCAGGCGGTCGCGCTGGAGCAGGCCGAGCTTCTGGTAATTGGCAATGAGCGCGCGCTCCTCTTCCGGCGGCATCGAGAACACGTCCTTGCCCCAGAACCGGCTTTGATACGTCCAGTTCAGCAGCCCGAGAATCGTCGGCGCGACATCAATCTGGCTGCACTGTTTCTCCACGCGCTGCGCGCCGACGAGCTGCGGGTTGTAGATGATCATCGGGATTTCGTACTCCTTCACCGGCAGCTCGGCCTTGCCCGCGCTGCCCGCGCAATGGTCGGCTACGATGACGAAGAGCGTGTTGGTGAACCACGGTTTGGTGCGGGCCTGCTTGATGAGTTCGCCAATCGCGTAGTCCGTGTATTTCACGCCGCCGCGCCGCCCGCCGGTCTTCGACGGGAGATCAATCTTGCCCTCGGGATAGGTGAACGGGCGGTGGTTCGAGGTAGTCATGATGAAGTGGTGGAAGGATTTTCCCTTCGCGTGCGAGGCGTCGGCCTCCTTGATTGCCCAGCGGAACGCGTCCTCGTCGCACGCGCCCCAGGCGTTGGCGAAAGTGATTTCTTCCTTCGGCACCTGCGCGCGGTCCAGCACGTCGTAGCCGTTGTGGCCGAAGAAGTGGTTCATGTTGTCGAAGTAGCCGTAGCCGCCGTAGATGAATTTGGTGTCGTAGCCGCGCGCGCGAAACACCGAGCCGAGCGAGAACAGGTTTTCGTTGTGCGGTCGCTTGACGATGGACTGGCCGGGCGTGGGCGGCACCGCGAGGGTGAGCGCCTCCATGCCGCGCACGGTGCGGTTGCCGGTGGCGTAAAGCTTGGTGAAGAGCATTCCTTCGCGGGCCAGCGCGTCGAGGTTGGGCGTCAATTTTTCCGTGCTGCCAAAGACGCCGAGGTATTTCGCGCTCAGACTTTC
>JANOAY010000854.1:0-1872 GCA_031411375.1 Pedosphaera sp.
CCTCACCCCGGCCCTCTCCCGCTGGGAGAGGGAGCAAGGCAGCCAGCGTTTGTCGAGTCGAGCGTGGTGGATAGCAGTGAGGCTGAATGCCGTTCCCCCTCTCCCAGCGGGAGAGGGCCGGGGTGAGGGAGGACGTCACCAAATCTTCCACGTCGCAGACATGCCAAGCGGTGGACGGCATTGCAGCCAAGGTGTCGCGCGCTCCACTCATGTTCACCGCGCGGAGCCTTGAATCTGTTTCGTGATTTCCAGCGCCAGTTCCAGCGCGCGGATGGCCGCTGGGCCGTCCACCAGCGGTTGCTGTCGCGAGCGCACGCACTCGATAAAATGTTTCAATTCCAGTTTCAATGGCTCCTCCTTCGTGATCGGCACCGTCTCGCGCACGATTTTCTTGCCGCCGAATTCACTGACGATGGTTGCACCCGCCGCACCGTCCGCAGCCGACACGCGACTGATCGTTCCGGTCTGCTCGCGGAAATCCAGCGACACATGCAGCGGCTCGGGCGCGCTTTGATAGACGCGAATCTTCCGCACGCGCTCGGCGCTCACGCGGCTGGCAGTGAGTTGCGCCACGCAGCCGTTGGCGAATTTCAGCCGCACGTTCGCGAGGTCTTCCGCCTGGCTCAAGACCGCCGCGCCCACGGCGTCCACGCTCGTGACCGGCGACTTCACCAGCGAGAGCACGATGTCCAGATCGTGAATCATGAGATCCAGTACCACGCCCACATCCGCGCCACGACCGGGATGCGGCGAGAGCCGTTGGGCCTCGATGAAGCGCGGCTTCTCAATGGCCGTACGAAGATACGCGACCACGGGATTGAACTGCTCGATGTGGCCGACCTGGATGAGGCAGTTTTTCCGCGTGGCGATTTCCACCAACTCCTGCGCGCGCATCACGTCGTCGGTGATGGGTTTCTCGATGAGCAAATCCTTGCCGAGTTCGAGCAACTGTTTCGCGACGGCAAAGTGCGTGGTGGTGGGCGTGACGATGCTCAACGCATCGCTGTGCGCGGCGGCTTCCTCAATCGAAGTGAAGGCGCGCGTCTGATATTTCGCGGCAAAACTCTGCGCGCGCTCCGCCTGATGATCGAGCACGCCGGCAAACTCGACCGCGCCCGCCGCCGCCAGTTCGGCGTAAATGCGCGCATGATGCTGGCCGAGCGACCCGGTGCCGACGACCGCGACGCGAATGGGATTTGGATTGGTGACTGCCACGCGGCGGATGTTGCCACTGCGCGCGCGACGCTGACAACGCGCAACTGTGGTGGCAGTTAGTGGGGCAGCCGTCCCGGCTGAAGGAAAGAACCACCAGCCGAGACGGCCAGTGGACCGGTGACAGCCGGGACGGCTGCCCCACTATCTTTCCCCTTTGCACTTCCTCCACCCGCCTGTATTTGTGCGCGCCGTGGAAATCGCCAGCTACCTTTTGACCGCGCTCGCCGCGTATCTGCTCGGCTCGATTCCCACGGGCTACCTCGTCGCGCGCAGTCGCGGCATTGATATTCGCACGGTCGGCAGCGGCAACATCGGCGCGACCAACGTCCTCCGCATCCTTGGCAAACCTGCCGGAATTTTCGTCCTCGCCGTCGATGCGTTGAAAGGTTTTGTCGCGTGCCGCTTTATCGGCGTCTTCATTTATCGCCTGCTCGTCGGCCCTGTGGCGGAAGATTCTGCGACAGAAGAATTTTTGAAAATCGCGGGCGGACTCTTCTCCATCCTCGGCCACAACTACACCTGCTTCCTGAAATTCAAAGGCGGCAAAGGCATCGCCACCTCGTCGGGCGTGGCGCTGGCGCTGCTGCCGGTGGCGCTGGGGATTTCGATCACGCTGTGGCTCGTGCTCCTCGCACTCACGCGCTACGTGTCGGTGGC
>JANOAY010000855.1:0-2092 GCA_031411375.1 Pedosphaera sp.
CTTCGGCTATGCCGTGATGCGGCGGTTCACGCAGCTTGTGATCCAACGTCTGCAAGCGACGAGGAGAAAACTGACCCAGGCGCAGAAGTCATTGGAAGAGCAGACAGCAATCACGACGTGCGCGGGAGGCTGCCACGCGCATTCCTGAGCTTATGAAATCCAAACCATCAACGAGGCCGTTGTCGCGTGCGACGAGCCGGCAGGTGCTTCCTGCGCCGGAAGGGCCGGTACCAGAAGCGTGGCGTCATCATTACGCGCGACTGATGGAGTTGCGGGATGTGGTGATTCAGGAAACGGAGGAGCTTTCTCGCGAGGCCGCCGAACTCGCGCCCGTGTCCATCCGGCAGCCCGTGGAAGCGGCCGGTGACTGGTCTGACCGTGAACTGACCCTCGGTCTCCTGGCCTACGAGCAGAATGCGCTCGAAGAAATTGACGCGGCACTCCGGCGGATTCACGAGGGCCGCTACGGCGTCTGCGAACTGACCGGTCAGCCGATTCCGCGCCGCCGTCTGGAGGCCATTCCTTGGGCGCGTCATACCATCGAGGCGCAGACTGAACTCGAATGGGCGAGCGAAGCGCCAAAGCGCGCGCGGTGAGGCGAGCTTGTACGATTGATCCGGATCGGCGACGGGCGACGTTCACTCCACCGTCACGCTCTTGGCCAGATTGCGCGGCTTGTCCACGTCGCAGCCGCGCGCCACGGCGATGTGGTAGGCGAGCAATTGCAGCGGCACCACGGCGATCAGCGGGAAGAGGCACTCCAAAGTTTTTGGCACGAGAATCACGTCGTCCACTTGCTGCGCCAGCGCCGCGTTGCCCTCGGTGGTCACGGCGATGATCGGTCCCTTGCGCGCTCGGACGACTTCGAGGTTGCTCAACGTCTTCTCATACATCGCGTCGTGCGGAATCACGACGACGCTGGGCGTGCGCTCGTCAATCATCGCAATGGGGCCATGCTTCATTTCGGCCGCCGGGTAGCCCTCGGCGTGGATGTAGGAAATCTCCTTGAGCTTGAGCGCGCCTTCGAGCGCTACGGGGAAATTGCAAAGGCGTCCGAGGAAGAAAAAATCTTCCGCGCCCGCGTATTTCATCGCGATCCTCTGGATGGCCGCGCTCTGGGCGAGGACGGATTCAATCTGCTTCGGCAATGCTTCGAGTGCGTCAATAATTTCGCGACCTTGACTAGGGGACAACTGCCGGATGCGCCCCATCATCAGCGCGAGCAAGGCCAGCACCGTGACTTGCGACGTGAACGCCTTCGTGGACGCGACGCCAATCTCCGGTCCGGCGTGCAGATAAATTCCCCCGTCCGCCTCGCGCGCGATGGTGCTGCCCACGACGTTGCAAAGCGCCAGCACCTTGTGCCCGCGCCGCCGCGTCTCACGCAGGCTCGCGAGCGTGTCTGCCGTCTCGCCGGACTGCGTGATCGCGAGCACGAGCGTGTCCGAGTTGAGTGGCGGATTGCGGTAGCGAAACTCGCTGGCGTACTCCACCTCGGTGGGAATGTGCGCCAGTCCCTCGAACAAGTATTCGCCCACCAGACCCGCGTGCCAGCTCGTGCCGCAGGCGGTGATGACGATGCGGTTCACCGCGCGCAATTCTGCGAGCGACATGTTCAAGCCGCCAAACTTCGCCGTGCTCGCGTCGCGGTCCAGTCGTCCGCGCAGCGCGTTCTCAATGGTGCGCGGCTGCTCAAAAATTTCCTTGAGCATGTAGTGCGCGAACTCGCCCTGCTCGACGGCGGTGGCATCGAACTCGATCTGGCTCACCTTCACGTCGCTGGTCGTGCCGAAATTCGTCACGCCAAACGAATCCGCCGTGATGGTCACAATGTCGTTGTCCTCGAGATAAACGACCTGGCGCGTGTGCGCCGCCACGGCGGTCACGTCGCTGGCGAGAAAATGTCCGTCGTCCCCGATGCCGATGATGAGTGGCGATCCGCGCCGCGCGCCGATGATGACGCCGGGAAAATCTGAGCAGACGACGCCGAGACCGTAGGCACCGGTGACTTCCGCGAGCGCGCCGGAGACGGCCTGTGCGAGCAGGTGCGGAGCGCCGGTTTCCAAATCGGCGCGTTCATCGTTTGTTCCCG
>JANOAY010000856.1:0-4278 GCA_031411375.1 Pedosphaera sp.
CCGGCAAATGGGATATGTCCGTGGCGGTGGCCGCCAAGGCTGCGAAGCTGGACAAAAAGAAATTGCTCGCCAAGGCGAAGTCGCCGGCAATCGAACAGCGCGTGCGGAAGACGACGGCGGAGTTTCACGCCTTGCAGGTCACGCAGCGCCCGACGTTCGTCTTGGAAAGCAACATCGGGGATCGCGTGGTCGTGTCTGGATTGGCGAAGGCGGCTCCATTGGCCGCCGCGATTGATACGATGCTGGAGGATGCGAAAGCTTACGCCTCCCACGCGGCACATTTCGGTGGGCCGCCGAATTCCTGAGCGAGTTGTCAGCGCGCAATCCAACCGCCGCCTACGACCAAATCATCCTGATAGAAGACGCTGGCCTGGCCGGGCGTGATGGCGCGTTGTGGGATGTCGAGCTTGATGCGTGCGGAGCCGTTCGCCCCGGGCGTGATCGTCGCGGGCGTGCCGGGGTGGTTGTAACGAATCTTCACGAGCGCGCGGAGTGTCGCCGGGGGCGCGTCGAAGGGAATCCAGTTGCAACGCTCCACCGTGAATTCATCGCGGTCGAGTTGCGTGTCGTCACCCACGATCACGCGGTTGTTCGCCGCGTCGAGTTCAATGACGTAGAGCGGCGTGGGATGCGAAAGGCCGAGACCCTTGCGCTGGCCGATGGTGTAGAACTCGATGCCATCATGCTTGCCGAGCACGCGTCCGTGGACATCCACGATGTCGCCGGTGTGCTTGGCGGCGAGCTTGGCGTCCTGGAGAAATTTCCCGTAGTCGCGGTCGGGCACGAAGCAAATCTCCATGCTCTCTTCTTTGTCAGCGGTCTTGAGTTCGCACTCGCGGGCCAGTTCGCGCGTGTCGCTCTTGGTCATTTCGCCGAGCGGGAAGATGGTTTGCGCGAGCTGCTCCTGCTTGAGGGAGAAGAGGAAGTAGCTCTGATCCTTGCGTGGATCTTTGCCGCGCTTGAGCAGGGTGCGTCCGGTGTCACGGCATTTTTCCGTGCGCGCGAAATGGCCGGTGGCGACAAGCTCCGCGCCGAGCTTCTTCGCGCGCGAGATGAGCGTGCCGAACTTGAGCTTCTCGTTGCACATCACACAGGGGTTGGGCGTGCGTCCGGCTTTGTATTCCTCGGCAAAGTAATTGATGACCTGCGCGTGAAACTCCGCCGCCTCATCGACGAGGTAGTAGGGGATGTTCAGCTTGTGCGACACGGCGCGCGCGTCCATCACGGCCTGCGGCCCGCAGCATTTGTCCTCCGCGCGGTTCACGCAGTCCTGCGGCCAAAGTTTGAGCGTGATGCCCACGACATCGTAGCCCTGCTCGATCAGCAAAGCTGCGGCAGCGGAGGAATCCACTCCACCGCTCATGCCGACCACGACTCGTTGCTTCTGCGTCATTCGAGCGCGAAGGATAGCGGGCGGTGGCACAATGTCCAAAGTGGAATGCGGTGGGCACGCTGGGAGCGCCGGCTTCCAGCCGGCGTGTTTATCACAAGTGCCAGCAGTGTGTCGGGTTCAACTCGCCGGCTGGAAGCTGGCGCTCCCAGCGATTCTACAGCGGCGGCTTCTCGCGATGCCACGGCGTGGCCTGCTCGTAGGCGTGGGCTATTTTCAGGATGGTCGATTCGCCGAACGGTTTGCCCAGCAGTTGTAGACCGATGGGCAGCTTTGGATCCGCGCTGAAACCGCACGGCAGGCTCAGTCCGCAGATGCCCGCAAGGTTGCACGAAATCGTGAACACGTCGGAGAGATACATCTGGATGGGGTCGTCGCTCTTCTCGCCGATCTTGAACGCGGGCGTCGGTGTCGTAGGCGTGACGATGGCGTCCACCTTCTCGAAGGCCTTGATGAAATCCTGGCGGATGAGCGTGCGGACTTTTTGCGCGCGCAAATAGAACGCGTCGTAGTAGCCGCTGCTCAAAACGTAGGTGCCGAGGATGATGCGGCGTTTCACTTCCGCGCCGAAGCCCTGGCCGCGCGTCTTGCTGTATAGCTCGAACGGGTCCGCGCCCGCCACGCGCGCGCCGTAACGGATGCCATCGAAGCGCGCGAGGTTCGCGGACGCCTCGGCGGGCGCGATGATGTAGTAGGTCGCGGCGGCGTATTCCGTGTGCGGCAGGGAAATCTCCACGACTTCCGCGCCGAGTTCGGTGAGTTTTTTCACCGCAGCGTCCACGGAAGCTTTCACCTCCGCGCTCAGGCCGGAAATGAAATACTCTTTCGGCAAACCAATCTTCAGCCCGCGAATGTTGCCATCGAGCGCACCGACGTAATCCGGCACCGGCTCGGGAATGCTCGTGGAATCGCGCTCGTCATGCCCGCTGATCGCACCGAGCAACGTCGCGCAATCGCGCACGTCCTTGGTGAACGGGCCGATTTGATCGAGCGACGACGCGAACGCCACGAGACCGTAGCGCGAGACGCGTCCGTAAGTCGGCTTCATGCCCACGCAGCCGCAGAGCGCGGCGGGCTGGCGAATCGAGCCGCCTGTGTCTGTGCCGAGTGCGGCGAAACATTCGTCCGCCGCCACCGCCGCCGCCGAGCCGCCGGACGAGCCGCCGGGAATGCGCGAGGTGTCCCACGGATTGCGCGTGGTAAAGAACGCGGAGTTCTCCGTCGAGCTGCCCATCGCGAACTCGTCCATGTTCAGCCGGCCAAAAATGATCGCGCCCGCCGCGCGCAGCTTGGTGATGGCCGTGGCGTCGTAGGGCGAGATGAAGTTGCCGAGGATTTTCGACGCGCAGTTCAACGGATGCCCGCGCACCGCCAGCACGTCCTTCATTGCCAGCGGCACGCCGAGCAAGGGATGCGTCGCGGTGGTCGCGCCGCCAGCAATCAATTTGTCCGCGTCATCGGCCTGGCGCAGCGCATCGGCTTCGTCGTGACTGAGGAAGGCTTTGACCTGGCCATCGACGCGATGGATTTGGTCGAGACACGCGCGCATGGCATCGCGGGCGGAGACTTCGCGTTTCGCCAGCTTCGCGCTGAGTTCGGAAATGGTGAGTTGGTGGAGCATCAGAAATTTATTGGCCTCCCGGCGTCGGTTGTCGCGCGAGCCGCTTACTCGACGATCTTTGGCACCTGAAACAGCCCGCTGATTTGCGACGGCGCGTTGCGCATCGCTTCGTCGTGGGGCAGGGAGGGGCGCACCACGTCGGCGCGCATCACGTTGACCAGCGGGACAGCATGGGCGGTCGGCTCGACATTCGACACATCCGCTTCGTTCAGCTTGGCGATGTAGCCGAGAATGTTGCCGAGCTGCGCCTGGAACTTCTGTTCCTCCTCCGGCGTGAGCGCCAGCCGCGCGAGATGCGCGACATATTTTACATCAAAACCCTGGGCTGACATGCGCGGAAGGCTAGGGAGCGGTGTTCAAAGTTCAAGGTTCAATGTGGAACGCTCTGCCATTCGAACGGTCTTTCGGCACGCAGCGGCGTTCCCAGAGCATTGAACCAAAACTTTCGTCTAAGAAACCGCCATGCCTCGTGTCATAGATGCGGATGTCGCAGTTCAGACGCGAGACAAGTCGAACAGTTCAGTGAGCCAGCCTGATCAGGTTTATCACATGGACGGGGCGCAAACAGGCGGGACGGACGCTTCCGAGTTCAACTCGATTGAGGAGGCGTTCCTTGCCCTCGAAGCGTCGCTGCTCGCGTACGCCCTGCGCCTCCTCAAAGAGCCGGCTATGGCGCAAGACGTTGTTCAAGAAGCATTCTTACGGTGTCACGCGGAATTCAAATCCGTGCGTGACCCGCGCCGCTGGCTGTTCCGCACCGTCCACAACCTCTCGCTCAACCACCTGCGTCGCGACAGCAAGGTCATCCCGCTCCATTCCGCGCCCGGCGAAGCCGCGTCGCCCGCGCACGACCCCGCCGACCCGCAACCGCTGCCCGACGAATACATCACCCGCCTCGAACACATCGGTCTCGTGCGCCTGAGCCTCGGCGCGCTCGACGAACGCAGCCGCGAACTCGTGCGCCTGAAATTCGACGACGATCTTTCCTACAAGGAAATGAGCGCACGCACCGGCCTCACGGTCAGCCACGTCGGCTACCTTCTGCACCACGCGTTGAAGACCATTGAAGTTGAACTGGCGAAAAGCGGGGTGGTGGGATGAAGGCAAAAGCGGAAAGCGGAAAACAGAAAGCGGAAATGGCGGCGCACGCTCGCAGAGAAAGTAGCGCAGACTTTCCGGTCTGCTGTGTCACAGCGCTGAAGGCGCGTCATTCGTCAGCCCAGGGCAAAGTCCTGGGTGGTGGATGTAGGGAAACCTTTTCCGCCCT
>JANOAY010000857.1:0-1768 GCA_031411375.1 Pedosphaera sp.
CTCAGAAGACCTGCTGCGCTGCGTGGCGGACAGCGGATTGAAAGTGGTCGAGGAACGCGATCAGGTCGGGCTGTACCACACGCTGCTCAAATGCCGGAAGGCGTGAGGGGAACGATTCAGCCACGGATGGAACACGGATTAAACACGGATGGAGCAGCACCGTGCCGGCGTTGTAATGAGACGTTGAGGTGACCGCGACTTCCTCAGGTTCCTCCTATCAGTGTTCAATCCGTGTTTCATCCGTGGCGAACCTGCTTTATCGGATCGCCATCTGCTTCGGGTCTTGATCCTTCAGTCCATACTTCATCAGAAAACGCATCAGGCCCATGCTGTAGGGCGAGCGGCCCGCGAGGCCGGTGAAGATGCGGCCCATGTGTTTGTTAATGTGCGGATTCGCGAGTTTGATCAGCAGATTGCTTCGCATCATTTCGCCGACGCGGAACGAGGTGAACATGCGCCCGTCGTAGAAGTAGTTCACGATTTCGTGCCACGTCTTGAGATGGTGAATGACGCTCTGCTCGTAGCGTTGGAACGCGGCGGCGCTGCCGTCACGAATTGTTTCCGCCAGCGACTCCGCGCTGGTCAGGCCGATGAGGAGGCCGCTGGAAAACACCGGATCAATGAAGCCCGCCGTGTCGCCCAGCAAGACCCAGCCGTCGCCGAAGAGCCGTTCGGAGACGAGTTGGTAATTCGTGTACTCCATCACCGGCGTGAGGCGCTTCGAGCCGGCGGTGGCCACGCGCAGCACGGAGTCCTGTTTCAATAAATTGTCGTAACGCTCCTCCGGCGTCGCGCCGTACTTCGGCGGATGCTCCGCGCCGATGACGATGCCGAGCGACACGCGATCCGGCAGCGGAATGCGCCAGCTCCAGCCGTGATCGAGGCGTGACGAATGCACGTAGCCGTCGCGCCCGAGTTTGTCGCGATAGACGTCTGCGCGGTCGAGATGCGCGAAGAGCGCGGTGTCCTTGCGCCCGCCTTCGCGGCTCGGAAGTTCGAGCAACTTGGGCAGCACGCGCGCGCGGCCCGTGGCGTCCACGATCAAGTCTGGTTCGCCGTCGAAGTAATCTCCCAACACCGCGCGCGTCTCGGCGGACAGGCGCACGCGCTCTGTGCCGGGCACGCGCTCCACTTTGGCTTCCACTTCAAACACTTTTGCGCCCGCGCGCTTCGCAGTTTCGAGCAGCGTGGCGTCGAACTTGATGCGCGGAACATTGTAAGAGTAGTGCGGCATCTCGCCGGCAAAATCACTGAACGTGAACGGGTAGTCGCCGAACTCGTTCATGTTGAAGATCGCGCCCGGCTTGTATTTCCCGAACGCGCGCACCTCGTCTTCAATGCCGAGACGGCGGAGAATCAGAACAATGGCCGGCACGAGCGATTCACCGACCAGCAGCGTCGTCGGGCGCGGACGATGCAACATGGCCACGCGCAGGCCGGCGCGGGCCAGATGCGTGGCCGCAGTGCAGGCCGCCGGACCGGCACCGAGAAAAACCACGTTCTTGATGGTGTGTTGTTGCGAGTTCAAATGGTCTTCGAGTTTTGTTCGGGAACTAAAAACCTACTTCAGTCCCTCCGCCAGCGCGCGGGCCAGCGTTTCGCGATAGTCGCTGGAGTTGATGTTAGCCGCGTCGCTGACGTTCGAGAGGAAACCACCTTCAACCAGCACAGCGGGACGGTTCTGATAACGCAGCACGCCCATGAAACGCGCGCGCTTCACTCCGTCGTCGCGGGCCTGGGTCGTGGAGATCAGCGCGCGGTGCAGGCG
>JANOAY010000858.1:0-2282 GCA_031411375.1 Pedosphaera sp.
GCTCCTCCAACTCACCTCCGTCACCAAGTCCTTCGGCGCGGTGCGCGCTCTCAAGGGCGTGTCGTTCGACCTGCGGGCGGGCGAGGTGCATGCCTTGCTCGGCGAGAACGGCGCGGGCAAATCCACGCTCATCAAGGTCATCACGGGCGCGCACCAACCCGATGGCGGCACCATCGAAATCCACGGACGGCGCGTCGCGCAGCTCACGCCCGCCGCCGCGCACCGGCTCGGCATCGCCTGCATTTACCAGCAGCCCGCGCTGTTCCCGGACCTGAGCGTGGCGGAGAACATCGGTCTGCGGCTGGAATCCGTGGCGGCGCTGAAGAAGGTCAATTGGACGGAACGGCGCACGCGCGCGGCGCAATTGCTGCACCGCATCGGCGCGAACATTTCTCCCGACGCCGAAGTCCGCTCGCTCTCCATGCCCGAGCAGCAACTCGTCGAGATCGCCTGCGCGCTGGGCGCGGGCGCGCGCATCGTCATCATGGATGAGCCGACCGCTTCGCTGACGCAGCAGGAGCAGCATCTCCTTTTCGCCGTCGTGCGTGAACTGCGTGCGAGCGGCGTCGGCGTCATCTACATTTCACATCGGCTGGAGGAACTTTTCCAACTCGCCGATCGCGTGACCGTGCTGCGCGACGGCGAGAGCGTGGGGACGCGTCTCGTTCGCGCGCCACTTTCCCCTCACCCCGGCCCTCTCCCCGGAGGAGAGGGAGAAAGTCATCCCGTCTCTCGACCATCCGAACGCGTCGATTTCTTCGACACGCGGCGAACGATTCTCCCACACCCCGCGGGAGAGGGCCGGGGTGAGGGGGAACGCGACTCTAGCAAGTCAACGGTCCCCGATTCAACGCAGGCTCCTCTCACCGAATCCGAACTCATCCGGCTTATGATCGGTCGAGAGGTTTCGTCCATCTTCCCGCCTGCCGAGAGCGAACCCGGTGAAGTCGTTCTCTCGCTCACGAATCTCGGCTGCGCCGCCAGCGGCGTGAAGAACATCTCACTCGACGTGCGCGCCGGCGAAGTCGTCGGCCTTGCCGGACTCGTGGGCGCGGGCCGCACGGAACTGGCGCGCGTCCTCTTCGGCCTCACGCCTGCCGACTGCGGTGAAATCATTCTCAACGGCCGGCGCGTCAACATCACTTCGCCGCAGGAAGCCGTCGCACATGGCCTCGCCTACGTGCCCGAGGACCGCCGCCGCCACGGCGTGATTCTTGAGATGCCCGTCGCGCACAACATGACGATGACGATTCACCACCGCCTGTTCCCCGGCTCGTGGCTGCGTTTCGGCGCGGAACAAAATCTTGCGCAGGAATATATCCGTGACCTTGCTGTGAAAACCTCCGGGCCTGATGCGCCGGGCGGTTCGCTCTCCGGTGGCAACCAGCAGAAAGTTTCCCTTGCCCGCTGGCTCGCCACGAATCCGAAGCTCCTCATCCTCGACGAACCGACCCAAGGCGTGGACGTCGGCGCGAAAAGTGAAATCCACAAAATCATCCGCCGCCTCGCCGCGCAGGGGATGGCCGTGCTGATGATTTCCAGCGATCTCCCCGAAGTGCTCGGCATGAGCGACCGCATCGCCGTGATGCGCGGCGGAACCATCACGGCGATGCTGTCCGGCCAGAGTGGCGCGCATGAGGTGATGGCGGCGGCGTTGGGTCAGGCGGAGGTGTCGCGATGAAGCGCCACTTCCGCGAACTCTCCGTTGCCGCCGCGCTCGCGTTGCTGCTGCTCGTGCTCGCGTTCGTCGCACCGGCGTTCTTTGGGAAGCAACAACTGCTCACCACGCTCACCGCCGCCGCGCCGGTGCTCATCGCGGCGTGCGGCATGGCACTCGTCATCATCGCGCGGCAGATTGACATCTCCATCGGGTCGCAATTCGCGCTGTGCAGCATCTTCGCCGGGCTGCTGGCGAAGGCAGGGATGCCGATGCCGGTGGTCGCGCTCGGGGCCATCGCGAGCGGCGCGGTGCTGGGTGCGTTCAACGGCGCGCTCGTCGCCGGACTCGGCCTGCCGAGCATCGTCGTGACGCTGGCAACGATGGTGACATGGCGCGAGGCGCTGCGCTGGTGGCGCGAGGGCGAGTTCGTGAAGGACTTGCCGGACGGGTTCCAATGGTTCGGTTTCGGCCAGGCGGGCGGACAAGTGATTATTCTCCTCGGTGCAGTGCTGGTGTTCAGCGCGCTGGCTTTCGCGATGAAACATCTCGCCGCCGGGCGCTTCGTGTATGCCGTCGGTTCGGACCGCGAGGCGGCGCGGCTGGCGGGCATCCGCCCGGCGGG
>JANOAY010000859.1:0-3895 GCA_031411375.1 Pedosphaera sp.
TCCCACCGGCGCACCGTTCACAAAAAGTTTTCCGGTGCTGCCGCTGATGGTGACGGCGACATGCGTCCACACGTTCGTCGGCAGCGCGGGGCCGCTGAGCTGCTGCTCGCCGCTGCCGTTCTGAATCGCGAAGCGGGAGACGCCGCCGCTCGTGCGCGGCGATAGGAAGAGGTAGTGCGTGTCATCATCGCCGAGATCGAAGATGCGCTGCCAGCTTGCGCCGCCGTTCCACAATACCCAGCCGGTGAAGGCGAAGTCCGTGCTGTCGCCGAGGCGCGGCGACAGTTGGAGATAATCCGTGGTCCCGTTCAGCGCGACGGCCCGGCCGTATTTGCCGGCGGTGAAAATCGGCGCGCCGACGAGCATCGCGTCGAAACCATTGTTGTTCTCGTCATGCGGGTGACCATCGAAGGCGTAGCGCGCGGATGAGCCGATCCCGGAGTCGGCCATCTCCTGGCGGTAGGCGAGCGGCGCGACATTGTCGCGAAACGTCGCGCCTGCGCTGGTGGTGGAGCCGTCGTCCCACACGAGACGGCGCACGTCCTCGACCCAGTTGTAGGGCGCGTAGCGTTCGACAAAAGGCGTGGTGTCGAGCATGTCGGTCATCGCGGCGATGGCGGCCTGCTGCTGCGCGGCGGTCGGATCGCCGCAGCCGGTCCAGTTCGCGCCGTTGTTCCACTCGGTGATCCAGAGCGGGCGCTTCACGTTGTTGTAAGTGTCTTTGAGGAAATTGTACATCTGCGTCGCCGCGCCCGCCGGATCAGCCGGGTTGAAGCACCAGTAGTAATGCACGGCCACGAAGTCCACGCGCAGCCCGTCCGCGTCCGCCTGCGTCAGGAACGGATACAGCCAGCTGCTGCGCCCGCCATCCGAAGGCGCGGGCGAACCAACGCGCAGGCCGGTGCCGAGCAAATCCGGCCACGACGAGATGGCTTCGGCGACGGTCATGTTCGCCTGATCGGTGTGGTCGGGTTCGTTGTAGCCGAGAACATGCGTCGCGCCGCGCGCCTTCCAGTCCTGGTCCATCGAGGGCCAGTAGCGCACCTGACGGATGGGGACGTATTCCCAGTTGAGCATCGAGTTGCGGTCGAGGTTCCAGTTGTAGAGCCAGTCCACGTCGAGGTTCGCTTCGATGTTTCCGGCCACGCCCTTCTTGCTCACCCAGCGCCACGGGAACACGCGCACGAAGCGGGTGCCGCTCTCCAGCGACGCGCGCATCCGGCCCACTTCGAGGTCGCCATCCTGCGCGACGTAATTGCGGCTGCTGCCCGTGCCGTTTTCCGCCGTGGCGAACGTGACCTGATAACCGCGCTTCAACTTGAACGAGCCGATGTTCGTCGCCATCGCGCCGAGTTGCGCGTCGTTATACTTCACGAACAAATCCAGCTTCCGCGACGCCCCGGTGAAGTGGCGGCCCTCAAAAACTTCCAGCGGCGCGAAGTCCGGCGCGTGCGGCACGATCACCGCGCCCTGTGCGTACTGCACCACGCGCACGTTGCCATCGAGCACGGCGTTCGCGCCGTTCACACGGACGCGGCTGAGAAACGTGGACGCGACCTGCGACGGCGCGATGGACGAGAGCAACAACCACGCGTCGGGCGAGTTCAGGTGGACGATGCAGCCCGGGAGCGGATCGCCCGCACCTGTGACACGCAGCTCCGCGCGGCCCGTCATCGTGACCGTGGTGTTGCTCAACGTGGCGAAGGTTCTGACCGCGTCGTGGAGGTGGAGCGTCTGCGCCGCCGCGAGCAGTGGGAGGCACAGGAGCGCGATGAGGAAAGCGGTGCGCCGCCATATCGGCGGACGTTGGAGAGCGCGCGTCACGTTCATGGAAATTGGGTTTTGAAAACCGCCGTTCGTTCCGCACGCCGTCCGGGTGGCGGCAGAACCTTCGGTGATTGCGCCGGAGCATGGCGCAGCCCGTGGGAAAAGTCCACGTCACGAAAAGAGCGTAGAGCGAGATTGAAAGCGCCGACAAACCGGCAGCGGTGATGTGGGTCAGGCTTCCAGCCTGACGGTTCCGGCGGCATCTTGCCGCCGGTTCAAACAGTCGGCTCATCCAGAAACACAAACACGGGGCTGGGAAGCCCCGTGAACCGTCAGGCTGGAAGCCTGACCCGCACCCATGCCAGCCCTGGGCACGCCGGCACTACTTCGTCATGAGCAGCTTCTGCCAGAGGTCGTCGGTGATGTTCAGCTTCTGGAAGAACTCGCGGTTCTGGATGGCTTGCGCGGGCGTGTTGCCGCTCACGGGGAATTCCAAATAGAACTCCGTGCCGCCGCCCTCCGCATTGCGCGCCTCAATTTTCCCGCCGTGATAATGCACGATGAAGTAGCAGGCCATGAGGTTGATGCCGTGCTCGCTCGGGCTGTCGGCGCGCGGGTTGAACGGATCGAAGATGGTGCGCTGCGTCTCCTCGGAGAGTCCGGGACCGTTGTCGCGCAGGGTCACGCGCACGCGCTGGCCCTCGGAGCCTTCGATGACCTCGGCGTTGATTTGGATGCGGCTGCCCTCGCGCAGACTCACAATTTCATCCTTCAACAGCAGTTCAAACACGCGGCCAAACTTGGACTTGTCCACGGTGAGAATGGGCAGGTCTTTCGGGATGCTGATCTCGACGCTGACTTTTTTCGTCGCGAGCGCTTCGCGCAAACGCATGGTCACGTCGAGCATCACGTCGTGCAGATGCACGCGGTCGGTGAAGGCCAGCCCGCGCGTCTCGGCCACGGCCCACAGCTCTTTCAGCAGGTTGTTAATTTTCTCCAGATGCTGCTGCGCGCTCACCTGGTAGTCCGTCCAGAACTCCGCGTTCTTGCTCTGCGCCACGTCGAGTCCCTCCGCGCGCAACTGCTCGGGCACGAGATCAATGAAGGTCTTCACCGGCACCAGCGAATTGCGGATGTGATGGCTCATGCCGGCGGCCATGAGGCCGAGGCTGACCACGCGGTCGCTGACCATCATGTTATGGAGCACGGACATTTTCTCGCGCAGCAACTGGTCGCGCTCGCGCTGCACGGTGAAGAGCTGAAGCGCGTGCTTCACGGTGTTCTCGAGCTGCGCCGGGTCCCACGGCTTGGTCAGGTAATGGTAAATCGCGCCGTCGTTCACGGCCTGCACCACGGCTTCAATGTCCGAGTAGGCCGTCGCCAGGATGCGGAGCACGTCAGGCTTGATCTGGCGCACCTGGTTGAGCAGCCACACGCCTTTCTCGCCGGGCATCAACTGGTCGGTGATGAGCAGCCCGACCTCGTCGGCGTGCTCCTGCAAAATCTTCAAGCCCTCCACCGCCGTGGGCGCGGTCTTGATGCGGAAGAGGTGGCTGTAGGCGCGCGTGAAGTTCTTCAGCGACTTCTCCTCATCGTCCACGTAGAGCACGATGTATTTTTTGTAATCAATCATAGGGGGTTAAGCGGCCAGGGCCTCGCGGCGGGCGTCGGGCAAATCCACGGTGAACTCGCAGAATTTGCCGCGTTCGCTCTGCACCGTGATCGCGCCTTGATGTTCTTGGATGATGCGGAAGCAAATGCTCAGACCCATGCCCATGCCGCGTCCGATGTCGCGCGTGGTGAAGAACGGGTCGAAAATTTTCTGCAAGTTTTTCGGGTCAATGCCCTCGCCGTTGTCGCGCACGCGCAGCAGCACGCGGCCGTTCTCGCACGAGCCGGTGATGCGAATGATCGGCGGCTCGTCGCCGGGCGGACGGGTCTTGAGCGCGTCGAGCGCGTTCTGGATCAAGTTCACGAAGACCTGCGTGAGCTTGTTCTTGTTCGCGTGGCAGAGCAGGTGGGGCGGCACGTCGTGCTCGATATGGACCTTTTCCTTCCACTCACTGCCGAGGAAACGAATGGAGGACGTGATGACTTCAGCGACTTTCACGGAGTCGCGCTGGTCGGC
>JANOAY010000860.1:0-6337 GCA_031411375.1 Pedosphaera sp.
TCGGCAAATGGCTCGCGCTCAGCCCTCGGGTGCTTCTGCTGGACGAGCCGACGCGCGGCATTGATGTCGGCGCCAAGCAGGAGATCTACAGCCTGATGCACCAACTGGCCGGCACGGGCGTCGCTATTCTTTTCGTGTCCAGCGAGATGGAAGAGATCCTCCGCATGTCCGACCGAACGCTGGTGATGCACGAAGGCCGCCTCAGCGGCGAACTCGGGCGGGAAGATTTGAACGAGGAAAATGTGATGCGACTGGCCACGGGGAACTCCATGAACGTATGAAGAAGCTTTTCGGCATCACCGGCGTCCTCCTCTTCGTTTGCATCGTCACCGCGATTAAGGAGCCGAGTTTTCTCAACGCCTACAACGTCGAGAACACCGTGCGCTGGACGGCGCTGTTCAGCCTCATCGCCATCGGCGTGTCCTTCGTCATCATCACGGGCGGGATTGATCTTTCGATTGGTTCAACCATCGGGCTGGTCGGCTCGCTGCTCGCGTCGTTGCTCACGGTGAAGGGCTGGAGCATCGGCGCGGCGCTCACGACCGTGATGCTCGTCTCGCTCGGCATCGGACTCGCCCACGGGCTGTTCATCACCAAGTTGCGGCTCCAGCCCTTCGTGGTGACGCTGTGCGGGCTGCTCATTTATCGCGGCTTGGCGCGCTTTATCACGGACGATCAGAGCCAGGGCTTCGGCAATTCCTTTGAGGGGTTGCGCGCGCTGGCGACGGGGAAAATCACTTTGCCCTTCGGCGGCTACGCCCTGCCCTATCCGCTCTTCATCATGGTGGCTGTTGGAATGTTGGCGGCGGTGTTTCTGAACCGCACCATCTACGGCCGCTACCTGCTCGCGCTCGGGCGCAACGAAACGGCCGCGCGCTACAGCGGCATCAACACCGACGCCTTGAAGATCATCGCCTACGTCATCTGCTCCGGACTGGCAGGCGTGGCGGGCATTCTCTTTTCGCTGAACTTGAACTCCGTGCAGCCGTCCGGCCTCGGCGAGTTCTACGAGCTTTACGCCATCGCGGGCGCGGTGCTGGGCGGATGCAGCCTGCGCGGCGGTGAGGGATCGATTGTCGGCGTCATCATCGGCAGCGCGGTGATGCGCGTGCTCTACAACTCGATCAACATCCTGCGCATCCCCACGCACTGGGAGTTCGCGATCATCGGCGCGGTGATTTTGTCCGGCGTGATTGTGGACGAACTGGTGAAGCGCGTCGCCGCCCGCCGGCGCGCGGCTCGTCCGTGAGACAAGTTTCGCTCACGCCCGCGACGACTTCGCCGCTTGAGGATAAGGACAATGCCGGCAGCCGCTGTCGCAGCAATGCCCGCGCTTCCAGTGATACGCAACGGTGAAAACCATGCGCCCAAATTCATCGAGGTAATAATCTTCACCCTCGACGGGCTTCGGCTCGGCGACTTCCACAGGAGGCGACGGCGCAGACGGCTCGCTGAAGCTCACCAAACATTCCCGGCACAAACACGCGCGCACCGGATGCGTCCCGGCCAGCCGCCGCTGCACGTCCGCAGGAATGGTGAACGCCTCGCACCAGCACGGCCCCTTGTAGGCGCAGCCGTTCGCGATGCGGCACGCGTTCTCGTTTCCGCACGACGGACAGATTTGTTCTGGCGATGACATCAGCCGCGCGAACTTTCCAAATCGCCGGGCCGAGGCGCGAGCATTAGTTCCATCGTACGGCGACGCCATGAACGTAACTGGAAGTATCCGGCAACTTGGCGCCCGCGCCCGGTCAGCGCGGATGACCGGCTTTTTTGGCAGGGTTGGGACCCGTCTGCGTGCCCACGCCTGCACCCGGCACCGCCAGCGGGTGCGCTTGCGCGACGAGCGACAGGCGAGGCGCCTGTCCCGCTGCGGTTTCCACCACGCCGCCCGCGTTACGACTTCACGCGCTTGAGCGTGGTCGGCTTCTCCGGCATTTCCTTGCCGTCCATGATGGCCTTGCAGCTCGCGGTGATGGTGTCGGCGTCATCGAAGCGCAGCGTCAGCGCGTGCATGTGCGACTCCTTCTTCACGTTGATGCCGCAGGACTTGTCGAAGTCGAACTTGAGCGTCTTCGCGTCCGCCGACTTGAGCAACATCCCGGGGCGGTTGCCCATCACGCAGTAGTGCGTGAGCGCGAGCCGGCCGTTCTTGTCGAAATACATGGTGGTCATCTCGTTCGGCGTGCCGGCGAAAACTTTTTCCTCGAGCACGCTGCCGCCCGCGAGCAGGCGGTATTGCGAGACCATTTCCATCGGCCCCTGCCCCATGTCCACCATCCCCTTCCAGGTGCCGACGAGCGACTTCATGCGCTCGAACTCGGGCGAGCCGGGCGGGAGCTTGGGGATTTCGCCCGCAGGCGAGGCCGTGGTGACGGCGAGCAGCAGCGTGGCGCAGAGGGCGGTCAGTTTGTTTTTCATAATGTTCGTTAGTTAATCGGTTGTTCGACTGTGTTTCATCTCTGCGACGAACGGGGCGATGCGCCAAGGACATCGGGGCCAAACTTTTTTAACCACGGAGGGACACGGATAAACACGGAGGGAAAACCGCGCGTCCGTGTTTATCCGTGGTTTGGAAGCCCCTCTTAGAGCTTCCGCCGCGCGTCGGCGACCATCTGCATCTCCTCGGGCAGCAACGGCGCGCCGACCGTGCGGTCTAGGTACGGGCGCGCCTTTTCCTTCTGCCCCGCCGCGACGAGGATCGCGCCGTAGTAGCCGGCCACCGACGGGTCGTTCAATTCGGCGGGCTTCAGCGTGTCCATCAGCTTCAGGGCCTCCGCCGATTTCCCCTGTACATGCAGCGACCAGGCATACGTGGACACAAAGGCGAAGTTGTTCGTGCCGCGATCATAGACCTGCCGCGCGAGTTCGTGCGCGCGGGCGACGTTGGTGTTGAGCAGCAGTGCGAGCGAGGCCCAGTTGTTCTGCGCCACGATGTTCGTGGGCTGGCGCTCCAGGAGCAGCGCGTTCACGTCGAGCACGCCACGCGTGTTGCGGTGACGCAGGAAACCGTTCTGCAAGGATTCGAGCGGCCAGCGTTCTTTCGGAAAATCTTTCGCCGCGCGCCAGAGCGTGGACTCGGTTTCATTCGTCCAGCCCCAGCCGTTGGCCATTTGCGCGAGCGCACCGAGCAGTTCGGGACGTTCGCCGGCCAGTTTCACCGCGTCGCGCCAGTGCGCGGCGGCGGCGTCCGTGCCGCCCTGTTTCCGCACGGCGTAGGTGAGCAGGGCCTTGCGGACGAAGTCGCGCTCCGGCCATTCGCCGCGGTTCAACAGCTCCTCCAGCTCCCGCCAGCGGGCCAGCGAGAAGTAGGCGCTTGCCACCACGACCGGCAGCGGCGGCTCCTGCTGCATCTTGGCGGGCAGCGATTTCACCCAGTCAATCGCGTTCGTGGCCGCGCCGAGTTCCGTCAGGCGTGTGACCAGTTCCGAAGCGGCAAAAACATTCGTGGTCGCGTCGCGCTGCAACGTCGTGAGAAACGAATTGAACTGCGGACTCTCCGCGCCGCGCAGCACGGTCAGGTGCTCCAGCTTGTCGCTCCACGCGCTGTTCGTAAGTTTCAGCAGCGCGGCGGAATACTGCTCCGCCTCCGCGAAACGCCGGCGGCTGGTGTGATGCACCAGCAGTGCGCGGAGCGCCTGCGCGTTGCCCGTGCGCTGTTCCAGTTCCGCGCGGGCCACGGCGGACACCGCCGCGTCACGCGACTCCAGGCGGATGACGCCGAGATTGATGCGGTGCGACTCATTGCCCGGCTCCAGGCGGATGGCCTGCTGCAAATGCTTCTCACCATCGGCGATGCGGTTCTGCTTCAGCGCGAGCTGCGCGGAGACGAGTTGAAAGGCGACCTCGTTCGTGCCGCCCCCTAGTTCCGCCAGCGTTTGCACGGCCAGCGGAAAAGGCGGCTGCTCGTAGCGCAACGCGGCGGAGGCGAACATGAGCTTGTTCGAGCGCGTCGGCTCGATCTCGGCCACGCGCCGCCGCCAGACCAGCGCGTTCGGCGAACGCGAGAGATCGGAAAGCTCGGCGAGCACGCGGCAGGCGGTGACGTTGTTCGAGTTCAGCACGATGACTTGCTGCGCGTTGAGCAAGGCCTGGCGGTGCTCACCTTTCACCAGGGCTTCCATCGCTTGTGCGGCAAATTTCTTTTCCTTGCCGGCGCGATAGGCGGGCAGCCCGAGCCAGACGCCGAGGGCGACGACCACGAGAAGAACGGCAAGAACGAGTATTTTTTTCATCAGATGTCCAACGAGCACAGAGGCTCCCCGATGGCGGCGGCCTTTGCAATCGCGTTCGCGGCCGCAGGTAACGCCGGTTTGAGAGCGTCCGTGAAACCGCTGCCCAGAGGGAGGCGGCATTCATGCCGCTTCAACGTGAATGAAACCCTTGAGATTCGAGGGCCGTGGGTCGCGCAGGCATTGAAGCGGCCTGAAGTGCGCGCTCCCACGACCAGATCAATTCCTCGGCATCGCCTTCACGGCCTCGGAGAATGACTTGAGGTGTCCGGCAAATGTCGCCGGGGAAAAATCAGGGCGCGACTGCACGGCCTGGAACAGCTCGTCGAGCTTCGGACTGAGCGCGGGATGTTTGTTCCACTTCAAGCTCACGAGCAGACGTTCCAAGCCGAGCACCGTGCGCTCGGCGCGTTGCGCGATTTCGGCGGAAGATTTCGCGTCGGCGAAAACTGGATATGTGGCGGCGAGTTTTTCCAAGCGCGGGCGAATCTCCGCCTCCGTCCAGTTCTGTCCGGCCACTTCGCGCGCCAATTCATCCGCCGCACGCGCCTCGGGCGCGATGCTCAACAGCGCGGCCAGCGCAGCGGCGCGTTCGCGCACCGCATCACTCGCCTTCGCGTCAGCCGATTGCGCCGCCGCCTCGCGCGCGGCCACGGCCTGACCCACGACCCACGCCTGTGCGCCGCGCAGGCGGTTCGTCTCGGGCCAGTGGCGAGGCATCGCTACGCACTGGCCGTCCAATTCAAACGTAAGTTCCGGATGCCCCGCCGCGCGCAGTTCCGGATCAAGATTCTGGTGACACGCCACGCAGGTGTTCGCGCGCACGTAGAGATTTTTCAAATCGCGCATTCCGGCGGCAACCTTCTGCTCGTGCTTCAAATCAGTGCGCGTGTGCGTGAGTAGCCAGTTCTCCGCCGCGTTGTGGCAGCTCTCGCAGGAGACGCCTTCGAGTTTGCCGACGAGCGGGCCTTTGCGCTCGGCAGGCACGGCTTGAAATGGATTGTGACACTCCGTGCAACGCGCGCTAGTCGTGGCGTCAGAGATTTTCAACGTCTCCGCGATGCGCGCGCTGCGCGACATCGAGAGCGTGGCGGGCGCGCGCGTGTGGAAATCTTTCTTAAGCCAGGTGACGTATTGATCGCGCTTGTCCCCGGCTCCGCCGTGGCACATGGAGTTGGCGCAGCTTTGCGCGCCGAGGAATTTGGGGGCGGCCACTTCGGCAGCGTCAGCGCGCGCAGCAAGCAGGAGGATTAGAACTAGTAAGTGGGTGAGTGGGTGAGCAGGTAAGTGAGAATTGCATTGAGGTGCGTTTTCTCCCACTGACTCACTCACCCACTCACCCACCGGCGTTTCCGCCTTCCGCACAAACTGTTCTTTGCCGCGCACGCCCGCTGTGTTAGTCATTCGCCCGCTTCAATGCAACCCAGTACCAGCACCGACAAACTCGAGCGGGGCGAACCTCTGAGCACGGAGAAGCTGCTCGAGTATTTGCCTTGGCTCAAAGAAATCCCCGCGCCCCAGTTGAAGTGGGCTGAGGGCGCGGCGGTGCTGCGGACCTTCAAACGCGGCGACATTGTCTGCGAGGAGGGCGCGTTCGGCTCGACCGCCTTCTACATCGTGTCGGGCAAGGTGGACATTTTCATCGCCAACCGGATCGCCCATGTGAAGACGCGCCGCGGCCTGGGCGGGTTCATGGCGCGGATGAAAAGTTTCCTCGTCTCGGATCACCAGGAGCAGCGCGACGGACACACGCGCCAGTTCATCCCGATTGACGCTTCCATTGATCTCTCGGTCCACAGTCCGCTCGCCCAGCTCGATGCGGGTGAACTCTTTGGCGAGATGACTTGCCGCACCTTTCAGCCGCGCTCGGCCACAGTCATGGCGCGCGAAGACTGTGTGATGGTCGAGATGCTGCGCGTGATTCTCGACATGCTGATGGGATCGCGCGAAGTGGATGCGGTGACGAAGGCCGCGACGAAGGTGAAGGTCGGAACGTTCAAAGGCACCTCGTTCAAGACTGACATCGACAAAAAATATCGCGAGCGTTCCCTGGACCATCATCTGCGCAGCGTGCCGCTCTTCTCGTCGATTGATGAAACTTTTCT
>JANOAY010000861.1:0-9649 GCA_031411375.1 Pedosphaera sp.
GGATGTGGTCGCGGCGGTTCTTGTTCGCGTAATCAAACATCGCGGCCAGCGTCGTGGATTTGCCCGAGCCGGTCGGGCCGGTCACGAGCACCAGCCCCTTGTGCAACATGCAGAATTTCTTCAGCACCGCCGGCAGCGGCGCGTCGAACTTCTCAAAATCTTCAAACGAAAGAACCTTCGAGGGAATCTGCCGGAACACCGCGGCCACGCCGTTCTTCTGGTTGAAGAAGTTGGCGCGAAAACGGGAGACGCCGGGGATTTCGTAGCCGAAGTCCACGTCGCCGGTTTCTTCAAACTGTTTAATCTTGTACTCCGGCGTGATTTCGTAGAGCATCGCCTTGAGCTGATCGCTTTCGAGCGGCGGGAACTCCACGCGCTGGAGTTCGCCGTTGATGCGGAGGATGGGCGGATTGCCGGAAGATAGATGAACGTCCGAGGCTTTCTGCTCGAACATCAGATTAAAAAAGGCATCGATCTTGGCCATACAAGAAACTACAGCGGCATGAGAAACGAGGAACTTGAGATGCAGGATAAAAGGAGGAGCCAAGTCAGCGGGCCGACAGCGTCTCGCCGGCTCCTTTGGGGCGCCGGTCTCCGATCCGGCGCGAAGAAAGCGGGATCGCCACAAGCCGGGTCGGAGACCGGCGCTCCGAACAAAAGCACGCCCCCCCGCTTTCCGCTGGCGGCACGTTGAAGATGAGCGCGCTCGCCGAAATGATCCGCGCGCACATCCAGCGCGACGGGCCGCTCCCCTTCGTGCAATTCATGTCGCTCGCGCTTTACCATCCGCAGCACGGCTACTACAGCCGCGCGCGCGGGCAGATTGGCGCGCGCGGCGATTTCATCACCAGCGTCAGCGTCGGCCCGATGTTCGGCGAACTGCTGGCGTTTCAATTCGCGTGCTGGTTCGAGGCTGAGCACAAGCAAGAATCCAAATTTCAAATCGTCGAGTCCGGCGCGCACGACGGGCAACTGGCCTTCGACATCCTGGAGGCGTTGGAAGATCAGGAGTCTGTGCTGTTCCCACAGATCGAATACTGGCTCGTCGAGCCTTCGCCTGCGCGCCGGGCCGCGCAGCAGATCGGGTTGGGCCGCTTCCACAATGTCCGCTGGTTTGAGACGCTCGCTGATCTCCCCTCGCGCGTGCGCGGCGTGATATTTTCTAACGAGCTGCTCGACGCCATGCCCGTGCATCCCTTCGCGTGGAACGCCGCCGCGCGTCGCTGGGAGGAAATGGGCGTGACGCTCCGGGGAGAGCAATTCAACTGGACGCGGCTGACGCACACAAATCCCTCGCACCCGCAACTGCCCGACGCCCTGCTCGAGGTGCTGCCGGACGGTTACGTGATGGACCTTTGTCCCGCCGCGACAAGCTGGTGGCGCGAGGCCGCAGCAGCCTTGGTGAGCGGAAAGTTAATGACCATTGACTACGGCGGCGTGCTCGAAGAACTGCTCTCACCCGCACGAAACACCGGCACGCTTCGCGCCTACTCGGGCCATCGCGTCGGTGCAGACGTGCTGGCGCACCCCGGTGAGCAGGACATCACCGCGCACGTCAACTTCACGGAGATCATCAGGGCGGGCGAAGCGGCGGGACTGAGGACGGAAACGTTCACCACGCAAAGCCAGTTCCTCACCGAGAACGCGCGCGCGCTGTGGAAAGGAATTGATTCACTGCCGCCGCAAAAAGTCCGGCAGTTTCAAACGCTCACGCATCCTGAGCATCTGGGAAGGCCGTTCAAAGTGCTGGTGCAGTCGCGCGCAGCCGACAAACGCGATTAGGCCGCGACGGGTTTAAGCGCGGAAACTTTCGTGAGAATCTCCGCCTCGCCCTCGGTGATGAGCACGGTGTGCTCGAAGTGCGCTGAGAGCTGGCTGTCCACCGTCACGACGGTCCACTTGTCCTTGAGAATTTTCACCTCGGCGCGACCGGCGTTCACCATCGGCTCAATGGCGATGGTCATGCCGGGGCGGAGCAGGGGAGACTTGCCGCCGGACTCTACGAAATTGGGCACCTGCGGCTCCTCGTGGACGGAACGGCCCACGCCGTGGCCGACAAATTCCCGCACCACGCTATAGCCGTGGCTCTCGACGTGTTGCTGAATCGCGCGCGAGATGTCCACGACCCGATTGCCGCCGCGTGCCTGGGCGATGCCGATGTAGAGCGCCTGCTCGGTCACGTCGAGAAGCCGCTGCGCCGCCACGCCGCAGCCGCCAACGGGGACGGTCGTGGCGTTGTCGCCGATGAAACCATTGTGACGCACGCCCACGTCGAGGCTCACGATATCGCCGAACTCGACGCGCCGATCCGCCGCGATGCCGTGGACGACTTCCTCGTTCACAGAGATGCAGATGTGGCACGGATATTTGCGGTAGCCGAGGAAGGCGCTCTTCGCTCCGTGTTTGTGGATGGATTGGGCGGCGAAGTCGTCGATCTGACGAGTGGTCACGCCGGGACGGATGAAGGCGGCCACGGCGTCGAGGACTTCCCGTGCGACACGGCAGGCGGGGCGCATGGCCTCCAAGTCGCGCGGGGTTTTGAAAATGATTCCGGCCATGCCCGGACGGACGGTTAGAGCCGCCCTTTGATCCGGCCTTTTTTCAGGAAGCCGTCGTAATGGCGCATCAGGAGATGCGATTCCATCTGACGCATCGTGTCGAGCATAACGCCCACGGTGATCAACATGCCGGTGCCGCCGAAGAACTGTGCGACCTGCGGCTGGATGCCCATCTGATTCGTGAGAAGGATCGGGATGATGGCGATGACGGTCAGGAAAACGGCGCCCGCCAGCGTGATGCGGCTCATGGCGTTGTGGAGGAAATCGCTGGTGGCCTGGCCCGGACGGACGCCGGGGATGTAGCCGCCGTATTTCTTCAAATCGTCGGCAATCTGGATTTCATTGAACTGCGTGGCGACCCAGAAATACGAGAAGAACAGAATCATCAGGCCGAACACGACCATGTAGAAGGCGTGGCGCTCTTGCAGCATGTTCGCGAGGCGGCTGAGGAACTCGATGTTGAAGTAGGTGCCGGCCTTCGAGAAAATCTGCGCGGGAAACATCAGGATGGCGCTGGCGAAAATCACCGGCATGACGCCCGCGTAGTTCACACGCAACGGCATGAAGGAGGTGCCGCCCTGATAGACTTTGCGGCCCACGGCGCGCTGCGCGTATTGCACCGGCACCTTGCGCTGCGCCTGTGTGATGGCAATCACGCTCGCGACCACCCCGACGGCCAGGGCGATCAGGATGACGCCATAAAAAATGTTGAAGCTCTCACCGCCCGTGCCTTTGACCATGTCCTTGATGCCTTGGAACGCCGCCGGGAGCCGCGCGAGAATGCCAATGGTGATGATCAGCGACACACCGTTGCCGATGCCGCGCTCGGTGATCTGCTCACCAAACCACATCAGCAACATGGTGCCGGTCGTGAGGACGATGGTCGTCTGGATGAAGAACCACCACATGTGCTCGCGCATGTAGGGCATGAGCAAGTCACCGTTAAAACCCTCGAAGAAACTTTCCGCACGCGCCCAGCTCAGGGTCATGAACGCGCCCTGGCCAATGCAGAGCAGCAGCGTGAGGTAGCGTCCGTATTGGATAATCTTCGCGCGTCCGCCTTCTTCACGCATCAGTTTGCTCAACTGCGGAATGACCGCGCTGAGCAACTGGATGATGATGGTGGCGCTGATGTAGGGCATGATGCCCAGCGCGCCGATGGCGCAACGCTCCAGCGCGCCGCCCGTGAACATGCTGTACATGCCCATGAGTCCTCCGCCCCCTGCCGCCGTCTGTTGTTCAAAAAACTGCTGAAGCCCTGCACCGTTGATGCCCGGGATGGGAATCATCGAGATCACGCGGCAGAGCGCGAGAAATCCCATGGTGAAGAGGATGCGCGACTTCAGCTCCGGAATCTTGAAGCAGTTGGCGAACGTGCCGAGAACCTTTTGGAACATGCGTGTCAGGATTTCGCGGCGGCTTTGGTGACCGGAGCCTTGACGGCCACGATTTCGCAGGTGCCGCCAGCGGCTTCAATCTTCTGCTTGGCGGCGGCGCTGAACTTGTGCGCCACGACTGTGAGCTTCTTGGTCAACGCGCCGTCAGCGAGAATTTTCACCAGCTTCACCGGACCGTTGGCGAGACCTGCGTTGCGGATGGCTTCCACGTCCACGCGTGCGCCGTTTTCGAACTGCTCGAGCGAATCGAGGTTCACCGCGACGTAGGCCGTGGTGTGGCGGGCGTTGTTGAAGCCGCGCTTGGGGATGCGGCGGATGAGCGGCATCTGACCGCCCTCGAAGCCGATGCGGATCGAGGAGCCGGAACGCGCGGTCTGGCCTTTGCCACCGCGACCGGAGGTTTTGCCGTGGCCGCTGGATTCACCTTGGCCGAGCCGCTTGCGGCGGTGTTTCGCGCCGGGGCGGGGTTTCAAATCGTGCAAACGCATAATATCAAATGGAGTTAGGCTGTGACGGCGGTGACAGGGGCGGATTCAACAACGGCTTCTTTCTTGGGCCGCAACGTGAGTCCGCGGCTCTTGTAAATATCTTCGCGCAGACGGAGCTGCTGGAGCGCGCCGAGCGTGGCCTTGACCACGTTCGCGGCGTTGCTGGAGCCGAGCGACTTGCTCAATACGTCCTTGAGTCCGGCGGCTTCGAGCACCGAGCGCACGGTCTTGCCGGCGATGATGCCCGTTCCGGGGGAAGCGGGGCGGAGAATGATTTTCGCACCACCGAATTCGTAATAGATTTCGTGCGGCAGGGTCACGCCTTGCAGGGAAACCGGGACCATGGCAGCGCGGGCGCCTTCGCCGCCTTTGCGAATCGCTTCCGCGACTTCGGCGGCCTTGCCGAGACCAATGCCCACGCGGCCCTTCTTGTCACCAACGACCACGAGCGCGCTGAAGCTGAAGCGGCGTCCGCCCTTCACGACTTTGGCCGAGCGGTTGATGAAGACCACCTTCTCGACCATGTCGTTCGCGGATTTGTTGTCGCCATCACCCGAACGCGGGCGACCACGACCGCGGCCGCCACCGGGGCCGCCACGACCACGACCGCCACCAGGACCGCCGCGTCCGCCACCGAAACCACCGCTACGTTCGCCGCCGCCGAAACTGGCGGAGGCGGGACCGGCGGGAGCCGGCGCTGCTGCTTGAGATTGATTTTCTTCTGCCACGATAATTGTCTCCTGTTGAAATTAGAATTGCAGACCGGCTTCGCGCGCCGCATCAGCGAGCGCCTTGATCTTCCCGTGGTAACGGGTGCCGGCGCGGTCAAACACCACCGACTTGATGCCTTTGCTCTGAGCTTCTTGCGCCGCCCACTTACCGAGCGTCGCCGCACTCTTTGTGTTCGCGCTCAGGTTGTCGCGGTCGGGAGCGGTCTTGTGCATCGTCGAGGCGCTGGCCAGAGTTTTGCGCGCGATGTCGTCAATGAACTGGACGTAAATGTGGGTGTTGGAGAACGTCGTCACCATGCGAGGGCGCGCGCTCGTGCCGGACAGCTTCTTGCGAATGCGGAACCGGCGCAACTGCTTCAGTCGTTTCTTGGTTTGCGGAGTCATGTTTTTTTTACGCTCTCGGATTGCGCCGAAAGCCTATATTTTATTACGGATTCAGCCGTTCCCGGAGAAACGGAACGCGGAATCTATAGATCGGCATTCCGGCACGCAACAGGTTTTTCAGTTCCTGCGGAGAGAAGCGCGGCGCGGCGCGTGAAGAGTGGGAATCGTTATGAAACTTTTCAAAAAAATCACAGTCCGACATGGATGAGACCGCTTCCCGGGTTGAATTGATGCGGGCATTCCCGGCGGTTCACGCGGGGAGGCATGGGCAACAATAAATTTTTCGCGAGTCAGAGAGGAGAGTGTCAGCCTCGCGACCTCCATCACTTCACAGCCATAAAAAAAGCGGCCAGCCTTGTGGGCTGGCCGCTTGAGAGTTGGCGGAGAAGATTACTTCTTCTCTTCTTTCTTGGGGTTGCACTTTTCGCAGGTCTTGCCGGCTTTGGTGGCGTCCTTGCAGCAAGGATGGGCGCAGGCTTCGCCTTTGGCCTTGGCCTTGTCGCAGCAGGATTCGGCACGCACGGTAACCGCGCCGAGAACGGCGAGAACACACGCGACGGCAATGAGTGACTTAATGGATTTCATCTGTTTTAATCTTTTGTTTGCCGGTGAGAGTCCGGCGCTCGAGTCCGTTTTTTGGAATTCCGCCCAGCGACCCAGCTGTGCGGAATGACCAATGGACGGGCTATGGGCGGCACTATATTCATGGATCGGGGGGTGTCCAGCGGGAATTGGCCGGGTCAAATCGTCGGAATGCGACCGTAACGCCGGCTTTCCAAGTCGGCAGGCCGGGGGACTTTCCAGTCTCCCGGCGTCGGAATGCCAACTCACCGCACCGGGCCTGCGTTCCATTCGTCATTCGACATTCACGCCCGCGCTCGCCATCCTCCGCGCGTGAACGTCACGGTCAACCAACTCACCAATCAACTGCTCGCGAGCTACGCGAAAGAGGGCGGCATCAATCACCTCGACGGCAAGAATCTGCCGAACAAGACCACCGTCTGCGCCATCACCACCGAGCTGCTCCGGCTGCTGTTCCCTGGTTTCTTTCACGATCAGATCATTCACTCGTCGGAATTAAAAGTGGAGACGGCTGCGCTCATGGACTCCGTGCTCGGGCGCTTGGAAGATGAGATTTACAAGAGTCTCGACTACCGCACGCCCGCCGGGCTGACGAAGAAAGAGCTGCGCTCCGTCGCGCGCGACTGGACGTTGGAATTTCTCTCCAACCTCCCGCGTCTCCGGGAAATTTTGCATACCGACGCCGAGGCTGCTTTCAATGGCGATCCCGCCGCGCTGAGCCAGGAAGAAATCATCGTCGCCTATCCGTGCATGGAGGCCACCGCCGTGCATCGCCTCGCGCATGAGCTTTACCGCAAGGGCGTGCCGCTCATCCCGCGCATCATGGCCGAGTGGGCGCACACGCGCACCGGCATGGACTTGCATCCGGGCGCCGTCATTGGGACCCATTTTTTTGTGGACCATTGCACCGGCACCGTCATCGGCGAGACGAGTCTCATCGGCAATCATGTGAAGATGTATCAAGGCGTCGGCCTCGTGGCGAAATCCCTCAAGGCCGGCCAGGCGCTCAAAGGGACGAAGCGCCACCCGACCATCGAGGACCGCGTGACCATCTACGCCGGCGCAACCATCATGGGGGGCGACACCGTGGTCGGCGAAGGCAGCACCATCGGCGCGAATGTTTTTCTCACCCACAGCGTGCCGCCCGGCTCGCTCGTGCTGCCGGAGGAAGTGAAGATGAAAATTATGACCAAGCGGGAACGCGCGGCGGCGGAAGTGAACTTTGAAATCTGAAACCGGAGCGTGTGAAATAAAAACGCCCGGGCTGACACTGTCGTCGGCCCGGGCGAATGGAGCGGCCGGTTTTACAGCTTCTTCTTCGCGTCCTCCGGCAGCGCCAGCTTCGTCTTGCCTGCGTCCTTGATCTCGACGGTGGTCGTGCGGTTGATGCTCATCTCCTGATCCTCGCGGCCCATCACTTTGCCCTGCACGTTGAATTCGTACTTCGTCAGCGCGCCGTCCTTGACCCAGAATTTCACCGAGCCTCTGGCGTCCTTCGGCACGGGCGCGTCGGCGTTCGGGCGGCGAAAGGAGAGCAGTCCTTTCACCGCGTCCTCCGTCAGATCGCCGCTGATGGCGCCGTCTGCACTTTTCAGCGACTTGGACTTGTCCGCGAGGTCGGCGGCTTCCGCAGCGGGCGCTTTGAAATTTCTCATGCGCTGCGCGGCGAAACGTCCCGGCCCCTGTGCGTCCGCGTCCGGCGTTTCCCATTCTTCCTCGCCTTTGACGATGACCTTCTCGCCCTTGGCCGCCGTGTGCATGGTGCGGTCGCCGCAGGTGGATTTGAGATACACGATGCCGTCCGCCGTCTGGCCTTCCGAGGAGCCGCCGCCGAAACGTCCGCCCCCGCCGCCGCCGGGGCCGCCTTCCGTCTTCGAGGAGGTGGTCCAACTGTAATTCCCTTGGTCGGCGAGTTTCTTGGCGGCGGCTGTTACGTCGGCCTTGGCGTCATCCGCCGCGCAAAGGAGCGACGCGCTGAACAGCCCGAGCGTCGCGATGGAGAGTAATTTTTTCATGGATTGCGTGTGTTGAGTTTTTGTTGGTGTGAACGGGGATGGAGACGCCGCCGGCCGCCGCCGGGTTTCTGGGAATTTCTTGGGCTGTCTGTCGCGGATGCAACGCAATACGGTTCTTGGAACCGGCGGGCGTGAAGACCGGGCGCGCTTGGGAGCGCCGGATTCCAGCCCATCGTGTTCGGCCGCGTGAGCCTGGGTGGTGCGGCCCGTTCGGATCGGGCTGCCACCGTTTTGTCACTGGCACGAAGGGCGGCGGCTGTTTTCCTGCGCGCCTGTCTTCAGCCGCGCCTGGAAAGTTTTTCGTTCCACCCGTCCTGGAGCGATTGGCGCCGCCGCCTCCAGCGTGCTGAAGGTCTCCGCCTCTTTCTGCGGGGCATCCGGCCCGGCTTTGACGCCCCCCAGAATATCCCCGGCCATTTGTGGGACACGACAGTAGAATGCCGGCACGGCTGCCCCGCTGCGTGGCACGTTCTGATTTCAAACTTGGAACGAACGGAGGATGGCCGCACTCTCCCGGCGCGTTACCAGACGACAATTTTATGAACTACTTACTGCGAATTTTTACCGCCTTGCTGCTGACGGCCGGAGCCATGCAGTCGCGCGCGGCCACGCTGACGCTGTTCGCGGGCGGCGGCGCGAAAGCCACTGGACTCGCCACGGACTGCCGTCTGGCCGATCCGTTCGCCACGGACTTTGATGCGGCGGGCAGCACTTACATCTGCGAGATGACGAACAACCGCGTGGTGAAGGTGGACGCGCGCGGGCAGCTCACCGTCTTCGCGGGCACGACGAAGAAGGGCGGGGCCGGGGACGGCGGCGCGGCGGCGGACGCGGAGTTGAACGGGCCGCACCATCTCATCGTGGCGAAAAACGGGGACGTGTTCATCGCGGACACCTGGAACTGGAAGATTCGCCGCGTGGACGCGAAGACGGGCGTGATCACGACCTTCGCCGGCACGGGGACGAAGGGCTACAAGGGCGACGGCGGCGCGGCCAAGAGCGCGGACTTCAGCGGCACCTACTCGCTGGCCTTCGATGCGGCGCAGGAGAATTTGTTTGTTGCCGACTTAGAAAATCGTCGCGTGCGCGCCATCGAAATGGCGACCGGCAAGGTGAAGCTCATCGCGGGCAACGGCCAGAAGGGCGTCCCGACGAATGGCAGTGCGGCGGCGACCTCGCCGTTGTTCGACCCGCGCGCGGTGGCGGTGGCGTCGAGCGGCGACGTTTACATTTTGGAACGCGGCGGTCATTCGTTGCGCGTGGTGGACACCAAAGGAAAAATCCGCACCGTGGTCGGCACGGGCAAAGCCGGCGGCGTGATGCCCACGACGGTGCCGCTCGAAGTGACGTTGAAAGGCCCGAAACATTTGTGGGTGGACCGCGATGACACGGTGCTGATTGTGGATAGCGAGAATGATGTGTTGCGCCGTTATGTGCCGAAGGAGAACAAAGTGTTGCTCGTGGCCGGCACCGGCAAACGCGGCGCGACTTTGA
>JANOAY010000862.1:0-2902 GCA_031411375.1 Pedosphaera sp.
ACTCGACGCAGTGGGCGCGAAAGCCTGGAGCAGGCTCGTGGAGCACTTCCGGCATCCCGATTACCAAACCGTGCTCGATGGCCGCCCGCTGCTGTTTGTGTTTGTGAAAACCGAGAAACTCGCCCAGGCCGAGTGGAATGAGTTGAAGCGCCAGACCATCGCCGCTGGCATGAAGGCGCCATATCTCGTGCTCATGGGCTGGAATCCCGCCGGGGACGCGAAGGACATGACCAAGCTCGGTTTCGATGCTGTCTCCGCTTATGCGCGCGGCGGCAGCTACAGCATGACGCAGCCGAGTTACGCGGAGCAGTGCGCGCTCATTCGGCGCGACCGCTGGGAAAAATGCCGCGCGCTCCGCATCCCGAGCGTGACCTTCGCCAGCGCCGGTTGGGACACGCGCCCGCGCAATGAACGCCCGCCGCCGTGGTGTAAATGGGTCACCGCGACCCCGGATAAGACGCCGCCCTCGCAGCAAAAGCCGCTCATCGATTCCGTGACCGCCACCCCCGACGAACTCGCCACCCACGTCCGTGAGGCGCTCGAATGGACGAAAGCAAACCGCGACATCAATCCGAGCAACGCCGTCATCATTTACGGCTGGAACGAGAACGACGAAGGCGGCTGGCTCCTGCCGACGCTCGGCACCGTTGGCAAACCTGATGAAGCACGCATCAACGCAGTGGGTAAAATTTTACGTCCAAAATAAATATGAAATACATCGCCACATTCCTCATCACCGCACTCTTCGCCGCCGCCAGCGCGGACGCCAAGCCGCTCAAGGTCTTCATCCTCGCCGGCCAGTCGAACATGGAGGGCCACGCGAAGATCGAGACGTTCGACTACATCGGCGACGATCCGGCCACCGCGCCGTTGCTGAAGCAGATGCGCGGTGCCGATGGCAAACCGACGGTGTGCGACGGCGCGTGGATTTCCTATTTCACCGGCAGCGGCACGAACAACGGCGAGGGCTTTGGCAAACTCACTGCCGGCTACGGATCGCGGAGCAACCCGGCGAAGGACGGCGGCAAAATCGGTCCCGAGTTCACGTTCGGCCTCACGATGGACGCAGCGTTGGACGAGCCGGTGCTGATCATCAAGACAGCGTGGGGCGGCAAGAGTTTGCACACGGATTTCCGTCCGCCGAGCGCGGGGCCGTATGTGTTCAATGACGTGCAGCTCACCAACCTTGTGAAGCGCGGCAAGGACGTCGCCGAGGCGAAGGCGAAGAAGGCGGCGGAGACGGGCGTGTATTACCGGCTCATGGTCGAGCATGTGAAGAAGGTGCTCGCCGACCCGAAGCGCGTGGTGCCGGACTACGACGCGGCGCAGGGCTATGAAATCGCCGGCTTCGCGTGGCTCCAGGGCTGGAACGACCTCGTGGATGGCGACGTGTATCCGCAGCGCAACAAGCCCGGCGGCTACGCAGCCTACAGCGAAGTGATGGCGCATTTCATCCGCGACGTGCGGAAGGATGTGAACGCGCCGAAGATGCCGTTCGTCATCGGCGTGCTCGGTGTGGATGGAATGAACGCCAGCCCAGCGACGCAGGAATTTCGCAAAGCGATGGCGGCTCCGGCGGCGCTGCCGGAATTCAAAGGCAACGTCGCCGCCGTGGAGACCGCGCCGTTCTGGTCGGCGGAACTCGGGGCCATTGACAAGAAGCGAGAGAAGGTGAGCCAGATGAGTTATTACCTGAACAGCAAACACAAGGACCACGCCAACGCCGACGGCAAAATGACCGACGCGCAGAAGCGCGAACACCTGAAGAAATACGAGGCCGAAGTCATCTCGTCCGCCGACACCGCGCTGTGGAAACGCGGCGCGTCCAACGCCGGCTATCACTACCTCGGCTGCGCGAAGACCTTCGCGCTCATGGGCAAGGCGTTCGCCGAAGCCACGCTCCAGATGATGAAGGCGCAACCAGGCCGCTGAATCGAAATCCTTCACGCAAACATCGCATGAAACACATTCTTCCTATTCTCGCCGTCGTCGCCCTTGCTTTTCCGCCGCTGCTTCCGTCCGCCGAAATCCAGCGCGGCGAGATGGCCGGCTATCTGTTGGTGCCGAATGAGAAAGTGCCCACGAACTTCAACGCCGGGTTCTCGATGTATGTCGCCGCGTGGCCGTTGGTGAAGACGTATCCCGGCTCGCGTTTTCAAACCGGGCTGTTCGGCACCTGGATGTTCGCGCAACACGAGGGCAAGGGGCCGACCAACGCCTACTCCGACATCGAGGGCGGGCTGGGCTGGTGGCGCGACACGCGGTTCGCGACCGAGACGCCGAAGTTCATCATGGGCGGCGTGGCTCCGGCCTTCGTCGAGTGGGCCAACGGGCCGGGCGCGGGCAAGGGCCGCGACTGGGCGAAGCCGCGCGGCAAGTACGGCATCGCGCAACTCAGTCCGTGGGTGCTCTGGCCGCCCGATGGCTTGAATCTGAAGCAAGGCACCAGCGGCGAACTGTTCGGCTACGGCTATCTGCCGTTGCCGCTCACGCCGACCAAGACGACGACGGCGGGCACGAACATCCCCACCGGCGACCAGAGCTGGACGCTGTTCCTCAACACGAAAAATTTCAAAGGCCCGGTCGCCTTCTTCACGCCCTACTTCTGGTCGCGCGCCACCGTGGACGAGCCGCGCCTGAGCGGACTGTTGCTGGACAGCCGTCCGTCGAATCCCAACCGCGCGTTGCAGATGGAGACGCAGCACGTCCCCAGCGCGCAGGCCACGGACGCGAAGGGCGAGACCTACGCCCGCATCGCTCCCACCCGCTTCCCCAGCGGACCGAACGGTGACTCGGCCGTCGTGCATCGCATCACTTCCTACAACAAGCGCGCGCTCTGGGATGACGTGAAGACTTGGTTTGACGGCGGCAGCCCGGCCAGCGGCGCGATTCATTCCGAGGG
>JANOAY010000863.1:0-3024 GCA_031411375.1 Pedosphaera sp.
GCGACGACGAATTCAGACAAATGATCCACGCCCACGACCAGCACGGCGTCCGCGAGGCCGCGCTGAATCCACTTCGCGCCCTGATGCAGCGCGACGTTGCCCGAGGTGCAGGCGACGGAGAGGCATTGCACCGGGCCGTGCGCGCTATGTTCGGCAGCGAGGTCGGCAGCGAGCAAGTCGGCTTGCAGGTGGCGGCGCGCGGTGTCGGAACACGGGCGTCCGGCGGACAACCGTTCCAGCGCTTCGATGTTTGCTTTGGTCGTGGCGAGGATCAGGCCGATGCGCGCGGGAGAAATTTTTGCAAGCAGTTCGCCCGCTGCGGCGCGCGCGTTGGTCACCGCAGTCGTGGCGAGGTCGTGCGCGGGATTGTCGGAATCAAGATTCGCGCGTGGGGCTGCGCCGACGATGTCCGATTGAAAACGCGGACTGCGGAAGCGCGCGTCCGGGCGCAGGCCGGTGCGGTTCTCTTGCAGTGCGGAGAGCAGCACCTCGGTGCCTTGCCCGACCGCGCACACGACTCCGCAGCCGGCGATGCTCACCTGCGGCTCACGCATACAAGGTCAATTCTCCGGTGGCGATGAGGCGTTCGCCGCAAGTCAGTCGCGCGGCAATCATCAGCATGGGGCCGAGGCGTTTCACTTCGCGCACTTCAATCGTGAGCGTGTCGCCGATGGCGGGACGCGCAGTGATTTGGAAATTAGAAACCGCCGCCAGCATCCCTTGTTGCGCCGGGCCGGAATCGCCACTCGCGCGGCGGCGCTGGCCGAGTGCGGCAGCAACGGTTTGCGCGGCGCACTCGACGAGCGCGGATTCGAGCATCGCGTCGTCCACCACGGCGAAATGTTCCGCCGTGACCAGCACCGTGCCGGTGGCGGTGGTGTCCGTGCATTCGACGAGCGCGTCCAGCCAGCGCATCGGCGCGCGGTGGGGAAGGAGTGATTTGATGGAGGCGGACATGTCAGTGCGTGCGTGCAGCGGCCTCGGTGGGTGCGGGAATGGCCACTTGTTTGTCCGCCGGCTTCGACGCCGGTTCATCCCAGAACGGAAAAAAGTTGTACCACTGGAGCGGTTCGCGTCGGACGAGAGTGGCAAGGCGGTCGGCAAATTGCGTGGCGCATTCGCGCAGATGCGCGTCGCGTTCGTGGCGCGGCGGACGCACGGGCGGCAAGGCGGGGAAGCCAAAGAAATGATAATGCCCGCGCGGCTCGCGCAGGCTGAAGACCTGCACCAGCGGCGCGCCCGCGCTCGCGGCCATCACATACGGCCCGACGGGAAACGACGCGTGCCCGCCGAGGAACGGCACGCGCGCCGACGGCCCGCCGTAGAGCCGGTCTCCGAGCATCGCCAGGATTTCTCCGCGACGCAGCGCAGCGACGAGTTCGATGGCGTCGGTGGGCTGGCCGGTCAGCGGGATGAGTTTGAATTTTTGCTCGGGTGAGGAATTCAGCAGCGCGCGGACGGCGGGCGATTCCTTGTCGAAGCCGGTGATGTTCACCGGCACGCCGAGGCGTCCGATCATCTGGCCGGCGGCTTCCCAGTTGCCCAGGTGCGCGGCGAGCAGCAGCACGCCTTTTCCTTCTTTCAACGCCGAGCGCACATGCTCCTCGCCATCGAACGTGAAGGAAAAATGTTTCGTCGCGCCCGCCGTGATGGCGCTGCGATCAATCAGCGCGCGGCCGAAGCTGAAGAAGTGTTTGAAGACGAGCCAGCGGCGTTTCCACCACGGCTGCGGGCCGAACATGCGCCGGTGAAAATCCATCGTGGCCGCGACATCGGGCGAGGCGAACGAAAAGTAAATCGCCGGCGGAACGGCCAGCGCGTAGGTCACGCGCAGGCCGAGCACGCGCAACGCGGTGACGAAAAACCACACGCCCCAGCGTCCGCCGCGCATCTGGCCGGTGCCGGACCAGTGGCCGGAATGCGATTCGGGCGCGGCCATCAGGTGAAGACTCCGCCGTTGATGTTGAGCACCGCGCCGGTGATGTAGCTCGCGGAGTCGGAACACAGGAACGCTGCCGCCGCCGCCACTTCTTCCGCGCGCCCGAAACGTCCGGCGGGAATTTGCGCGAGCAACTGTTCGCGCGGCAGCCCGGCGGTCATGTCCGTTTCGATGAAGCCGGGCGCGAGGACGTTCACCGTCACGCCGCGCTTGGCGACTTCCTTCGCGAGCGATTTGGACGCGCCGATCAGTCCGGCTTTCGCGGCGGAATAATTCGTCTGGCCTTCCACGCCCGTTTGTCCGGCGGTGGAAGCGATGCTCACCACGCGGCCCCAGCGGCGCATCGCCATCTGTTTCACGATGGGCTGCGTGACGTGGAAGAAGCTGTTGAGATCGGTGGCGATGACTTCCGTCCACTGCTCGGGCTTCATGAAGACCATGAGGCCGTCGTGGCGCAGACCGGCGTTGTTGATCAGGATGTCAATGTGTTGGTGGGTTTGCAGAAGTTCCGTCAGCGCGCGCGAACAGTCGGCGGCGTTCGCGACATCGAAGGAGCAGAGCGTGCCAGTGCCACCTTGGTTTTGGATCACCGCCAGCGTTTGCTCCGCGTCCGTCTGGCGCGAGCGGAAATGAATCAGGATGTGACAGCCCTGCGCCGCGAGGGCCACCGCCACGGCACGTCCGATGCCACGGCTCGCGCCGGTGACCAATGCGATGCGTTTCTCCATGACGGCGGGCGCGGACTTAGTTCGACGGGTTCCAGAGGTATTTCCCGTTCGTGTCCACGTAACCCCATTTGCGGGCCAGCTTCACGCGCGCGAGTCCGTTGGTGAAGGACAGCGCGTCGTCGAACTGCGGGTTGATGACAATCTTTCCGCTCTTGTCGAGGAAGCCCCAGCGGTCGCCGAGTTCCACGCGCGCCAGACCTTCGGAAAAATCTCCCGCCGTCTCAAACTGCGGATTGATCACGAGCTTGCCGGTCGGATCGATGTAGCCCCAGAGCTTGCCGAGCTTCGCGGGCGCGAGACCTTTGACGAAAGAGCCGACTTCATCGACAAGAGCGGAAAGATTGTCATCAACCCGCA
>JANOAY010000864.1:0-5845 GCA_031411375.1 Pedosphaera sp.
TTGGCCGTCCCGGCTGAAGAACCACCACCCGGGACGGCTGCCCCACTACGCGGCCCGACTGGTCGCAGCGCGGACACATGGCTTGCGACTGCGCCCCGCATTTGCTAATTCCACGCGCAGTGTTGAAGCCGTCCCTAATGATTCCGCCCGCGATCGCTCGCCGCCTGAATCAACTGTTCCAACTCACGCTGGTTTTTCTCGCGTGCGTTGCGCTCACATGGTCCGCGCGCGCCGCCGTGAAAGTCTGGGACGGCAGTTCCAGCGGCAACTGGAGCACCTCCGCGAACTGGACGAACAACATCGCGCCCGTCAGCGGCGATGATGTCATCTTCCCCGTCGGCACCGCGCGCTTCACGCTCACGAACAATTTGCCGAACCTGCGCCTGCGCTCGCTCACCTTCAACGCGCCGAGCAACTACACGATTTACGGCAACGCCCTCACGCTCTCGAACGGCATCCAGGCGGTGCAGCCGGCGGGATTCACGAACACGATTTTTTTCAACATCACAAACGCGGCCACACAGGTCATCAACGTGTCGAACAGCGGCGCATCGCTCGCGCTCAACGGCGTCACGGCGGGCGCAGGCGCGCTGGTGAAAACCGGCGCGGGCCATCTGCTCTTCGGCGGTGCGAGCAACAACACTTACACCGGCGGCACCACCGTGAGCGCGGGCCTGCTGGAACTGAACGACGTGGCGCTCGCGACACAATTGGTGCCGGGAAATCTTTTCATTGATGCCAGCGCGACGGTGTTGCTGACCGAAGCGAATCAAATCGCCGACACCGCGCAAGTGACCGTGAACGGCACCGGGCTGCTCGATCTCAACAATTACAACGAGACCTTCGCCACGCTCACGCTCACGAACGGCGGCGACGTGAGCAGCGGCTTCGGCACGCTCACCGTGACGGGGCGCGTGGTGGCGGTCGCGGGTTTCAATGGCGCGGTGGATCCAGTGACGATCAGCGGCGTGCTGGCGCAAGGCGCAGGGACGCGACGAATTGACGTGGCGCTGAACACGAACGGCGGACCGGAGTGCATCATCTCCGCAAACCTTACCGGCAGCGGCACGGCGGGATTGATCAAGACGGGCGGCGGCACCTTGCGCCTGAGCGGCACGAACACGTATCCCGGCGTGACGACGATCAGCAACGGCTTCATCTATGCGGCGAGCGCGCAGGCTTTCGGCGGCGGCGCGTCCGGCACGGATTTGCGCGGCGGCAGTCTGCGCGTCGAAGGCGTGGTCATCACCAACGAGTGGCTGACGAACAACTTCGCGCTCGCCACGCTGGAAGGTGCGAGCGGCCTGGCTTCCGGCTGGTTGAGCAACATCGTGTTGAACGCCAGCCTGACCGTTCCCGTGTTCACGAATGGCGTCCTCAATCTCGGCGGCGCGATCAGCGGCAACGGCGGTGTGACGAAAACTTCCCCCGGCACGCTGCGCTACTCCGGCGAGGCGGCGAACACTTACGCGGGCAACACCACGGTGAACGAAGGCACGCTGGAATTCGCCAAAGCTAACGTCGGCTTGGCGGCGATCAGCGCGGGCGTGCTCACCATTGGCGACGGCGTGGGCGGGCCAAGCGCAGATGTGGTGCGCTACTTCGGCGGGCAGTTGCTGCTCACGGTCAACATCGCGATCAACGAAAGCGGCCTGCTTGATCTGAACGGCGTGAGCGACGCGGTGGGCGGCATCAGCATGACCGGCGGGCGCATTGACACGGGCGCTGGCTTGCTGAGTTTGTTCAACACGCTGAACGCCACTTCGAGCACGAATTTTCCCGCGCTGATTTTTGGCCACGTGGATTTGAGCAGCCCAGGCCGGGCGTTTTCCGTGCCGGCGGGCGGCATCATCCCGGACCTCTATGTCGGCGCGCGCCTGTCGAACGGCGGGCTGTCGAAGAACGGCAACGGCTCGATGACATTGGCGAATTCCAATACTTTCACCGGCAACGTGCTGGTCTTCGGCGGCGAGCTGCGCCTGATGAATGACTTCGCCACCGGCACCACGAACGGCGGCGTGCAGATCGCGGGCAACTCGCTGCTCACGCTCGAAGGCGGAATCAACGTCGGCGCGGAACCGCTGGTGCTGAACAACAACGTGCTGGGCGCAACCGTGCTCAACAGCGCGGACGGCGTGACGAACTCGTGGGCGGGCGACCTCCTGCTGTTCAACCACTCGCGCGTGGCCGTGAACGACGGCGGACAACTCGAACTCAGCGGAGTCATCAGCGGCGCGGGCGCGCTGACCAAGGAATCCGAGGGCGTGCTGGCGCTGTCCGGCGCGGGCGCGAACACGTTCACCAACGTGACCACGGTGGAAGGCGGCACGCTGCTGCTAAACAAGAGCGTGAGCGACGGCGCGATTCTCGGCCCGCTGATCATCGGCGACGGTCTCGGCCTCGCGGACTCGGAAGCGGTGCGTTACGCGAGCGGCGCGGGGCCGCAAATCGCGAACACCGCGCCGGTGTTCGTCACGGTTTCCGGCCTGCTCGATTTCGGCGGTGGCAGCGACAGCATCGGCGCGCTCTCCGGCGACGGCCATGTGGCCATCAGCGCGGGCGGCAATCCCGGCTTTGGTGCGGATGGCAGTTCAAGTTTCTTTGACGGACCAATCAACGGCGCGGGCGGCTTCCGCAAACTGGGCAACGGCACGCTGACCTTGAACGGCAACAACACCAACTCCTCCGCCGTCACCGTCGCCGCCGGCACGTTGCTCGTGAACGGCATTCAACAGAGCAGCATCACCGTGAGCACGAACGCGACGCTCGGCGGTGATGGCGAGGTGGGAAACATCACGGCCAGCGGCGGACGCATCGCGCCGGGCGGGGGAGTGGGCGTGCTGAGTTCCGGCAACGCGACGTTCTCCGGTTCCAACGCGAGCTTCCAAGTGGAGATCAGCGGACTGACGGCGGGTGTGCAACACGATCAATTGAATGTGCGCGGCTCGACGACACTCGCGGGCGCGCTCAACATCTCTCTCGTAGGCGGCTTCACGCCGAAGGAAGGCCAGTCCTTCATCATCCTGACCAACGACGGATCGGATTCGATCACCGGCACGTTCGCGGGGCAGCCGCAAGGTTCCGTGCTGAATGTCGGCGCGTTGAAATTTCTCGTCCGCTACAACGCCGGCTCGGGCAACGACATCGCGCTCGTCTTCACCAACGCACCGCTCAAAGGCAGTGCGGCGGAACTCACCGGCGGCAACGGCGACGGCTTGATTCAGGCCAACGAGTGCAACCATCTCCGCGTCGCTCTGACCAATGCCAGCGGCGCAATTCTCACGAACATCACGGCCTCGCTCGTCAGCACCACGGCTCACGTCATCATCGCGCCGGTGCCGTCGAGCTATGCAAACCTCGGCGTGAACGCGCGCGGGACGAACGTGACGCCGTTCCAGATTTCCACGCTGCCGGGATTTGTGTGCGGCTCGAACATCAGCTTTGAACTCACGGTGCGAAGCAGCGGCGGGGATTTTGTCACGGCCTTCACCATGCCGACGACGTGTGGCGCGGGCGGCGGCTTCTGCGCGACGTGTCCGGGCTTCGTGACCAACGCCATCACCACGAACGATCTCGCGCTCGGCACGCGCCTGGCGCGCGTGCCGGATGCCGTCGGCACTTGTGCAGCGCCGGTGGAATGTCCCGGCCCGTTCAACGGCAGCGGCACCTTCCGTTACGATCTCCACACCTTCACGAACAACGGTCCCGCCGCGTGCTACACGGTCTATGTCTCGAACCCGTGCTCGAATCTTTTTGCCACGGCGTATCTCGGGAACTTTCAAACCAACGACCTCTGCGCGAACTACCTCGCGGACTCGGCGAACAGCGGCGCATTTATCACGCTCGCCTTCGCGGTGCCGGCGGGGAGCAACTTCGTGGTGCTGGTGAACGACCTCGGTTCGCAAGGCGTGGGATGCAGCTACCTGCTGGCGGTGAGCAGTTCCGAATGCGCGCCGGAGTTGAAACTCGCTACGCTCCCCGCGAGCCGCGTGCGCCTCGCGTGGCCGACCAGCGCCGCCGGGCATGTGCTGGAGGCGACGCCCGGCTTCGAGACGACGAACTGGAGTGCGGTGAGCAACGCGCCCGTCGTGAGCGGGACCAATTTCCTCGTGACCAACAGCCTCACCGCGAGCAACCGCTTCTACCGGCTGCGGCGCCCCTGACGGTGTCTCGCTAAAGCGGCCGCTTTAGCGCCGCATTTTCTACCGGACAAGTTTGATGAATCCCCTTCGCGCGCTCGTCAGTTGTACCCATGAAAACACCCAGGCTTCTGCTTTCCTGCGCCCTGCTCTTTTCCACCCTCCCCGCCTTCAGCGCCACGGTCACGAACCGCGAGGCGGCGGTGCGCGCCGACCGCGCCACGATGGAGAAGGACGCGCGCTGGATTTACAGCGACCTCCAGCGCGGGATGACCGAGGCGAAGTGGAAGGGCAAGCCGCTGCTCGTGGTGCTGCGCTGCGTGCCGTGCCTGTCGTGCGCGGGCATTGATGCGAGCGTGCTGTCCGAGCCGACGCTCGCGCCGTTGCTCGACAAGTTTGTCTGCGTGCGAATCATCAACGCCAACGCGCTCGACCTTTCGCTCTTCCAGTTCGATTACGACCTCTCGTTCTCCACGCTTTTCATGAACGGCGACGGCACGATCTACGGGCGCTTCGGTTCGTGGACGCATCAGAAAAATCCGGCGGACAAATCGCTCGCGGGCTATCGCGCGGCGCTGGAGGGCGCGCTGGCCTTGCACCGGCAGTATCCCGACAACAAGCCTGCGCTGGCCGGGAAACAGGGCGTGGCCATGCCGTTCAAAAGTCCCGTGGAAATTCCTGAACTCGCGGCGAAATACAAACGCGACCTCGATTGGGAAGGCAAGGTCGTGCAGAGCTGCGTTCACTGTCATCAGATTGGCGACGCGCTGCGCTCATATCATCGCGCGCAAAAGCAGCCGGTGCCGCAGGAGCTGATTTACCCGATGCCCGCGCCCGAGACCATCGGCCTGACGCTGGCGGCGGATCAGCGCGCGACGGTGACAGCGGTGGCGGCGGGTTCCATCGCAGAGAAGGCGGGTGTGAAAGTCGGCGATGAAATTGTCTCGCTCGCGGGCCAGCCGCCGGTGTCGGTCGCGGATGTGAGCTGGGCCTTGCATCGCGCGCCGGAGTCAGGGCGGCTGACGGCGGTGGTGAAACGCGGCGGCGCGGAGAAAGGGTTGGACATTCCCCTGCCCTCCGGCTGGCGCGCGCGCGCGGACATCTCGAAGCGCGTCGGCACCTGGCAGATGCGCGCCATGACAGGCGGCGGAATGGTGCTGGAAGATTTGGCGGACGAAGCGCGCACCTCACGCGGCGTGGCCGCGGACCAAATGGCGTTGCTCGTGAAATCCGTAGGTCAGTACGGCAAGCACGCCGCCGCGAAGAACGCAGGTTTCAAGAAGGACGATGTGATCATGGAATTCGCCGGCCAGTCCGCGCGCATGACCGAAGGCGAGCTGATGGGCCGGGTGCTTCAGAAAAATTTGCCCGGCGAAAAGGTGAACGTGACGGTGCTGCGCGCCGGCCAGCGGGTGGCGTTGCAGTTGCCGATGCAGTAGGGCGGGAAATCAGTGCGCCGCGTGCGCCTGATCGTCCGCGTGGACTTCGGAGGCCTTGGGGGAACCAGTCAGATCGTAGGGCAGGAACAGCGTGTCCACGACGGCGGAGAGCGGGATGTCGAAGAGGGCGATCCATTCGCCCTCGGTCGTGAAGTGCGTGGCGTGCTCGGCGTCCATGCGCACGCCGGGATACGCCTGGCCCCGCTGGCCGCGCCAGCGCGACGTGAGCGAGCCGCAGCCGGTCAGCAACAGCAGCGCGGCGACGAG
>JANOAY010000865.1:0-5106 GCA_031411375.1 Pedosphaera sp.
CGCTGCCGTAGAGCAGCTTGTCCTGATGGCGCGCGAGGAAGTCGCGCATGTGCGGCTCGTCGCGGGTGAAGGCGTTCAGGCCGGAGCCAGCAGAGGTGTCGCCGAACATGTTGGGGTAGTCGCGCAGGAGCCGGTCGGTGAGTCCGCCGGGCGTGACCGGCGTCTTCGGGTAGAGCAGCGGCTGCGCGTGCGCGCGGTCAATGTTCGCCCACCACGTCTGCGCGTGGCCGATGAAGTTCACGCGCGGGTATTTCTCCAGCACCTTGTGAAAGCGCGCGAACTCGGTGTTGTAGCGGTCGTGCTGAAAGTGCATCAGCACCGGCACGTTGAATTCCGCCGCGAGATCGGCGATGCGCTGGAAGGCGGGCGAGTCGCAGTCTACCTGGAACTTCTGCTCGCCGATGCCGATGGCACCGCGCCGCAGATATTTTTTGATCTCCTGATCCGCGCCGTCGAGGTACGGCACCTCGTTGGCGAAGAAGCTGAACTCGAGCGGGAATTTTCGCGCCAGCGGGAGCACGGTTTCATTCCCGCCACAGCCCGCTTCCAATCCGAAGTAGCGACCCGCCGGCAGCAGAATGCTGTGCGTGACGCCGAGCGCGCGCTGATGCGCGATGAGTTCCGCATCCGTGCGCCCGGCGTAATTCGTGTGCTGGTGGATGTCTATGACCGGCTCGGTGGCGGCGTAGTCGCCGGGGGAGTCGTCAACTTGATCGCCTGTAACGCAGCCGCAGAGCGCGGAGGCGAGGGTGAGCGAGCCGAGCGTGAGGAAGTCGCGGCGGGTGTAAGGGCTTGGTGGCTGGCCTCGCGCTGCGAGGCCATGCGGTCGCAGCACGACCGCTTCCACCATCGGTTTCCTGCTTTCCTGCTCAGGCGTTTGCTTCATCATGCGCGGGTGAAATTTCCCGTGAGTGTTGCGAGCGCGCTGCTGGCCTGCAAGGTCTTCGCCGCAGAATTGCGCGTGGACGACCTGCCGCGCGTCCCCGCCACCGAACCCGCGCAGGCCGCCGCCACGATGCAAGTGCGCGACGGCTTTCGCGTGGAAGTGGTCGTGAACGAGCCGCTGATCGCGAGTCCGGTGGCGATGGCCTTCGATGAGAATGGCCGTCTCTACGTCGCCGAGATGCGCGACTATTCCGAGCGGCGTGACGAGCGATTGGGGCGCATCAAATTGCTCGAAGACACGGACGGCGACGGGCGCTTCGACAAGGCCACCGTGTTCGCGGACAAAATGCCGTGGCCCACGGCGCTGATTTGCTGGGACGGCGGTCTCTTCATTGGCGCGACGCCGGACATTTTTTATTTCAAGGACACCGACGGCGACGGCGTGGCCGACCGGCGCAATGTGGCGTTCACCGGCTTCGGCAATCAGGCCGCGCGCTTGAACGTGCAGCAGTTGCTCAACAGTTTTACCTGGGGACTCGATAATCGCATCCATGGCGCGCTCGGCGGCAACGCCAGCATCGTGACCAACGCGGCGCGGCCTGACGCCAAGCCGGTGACGTTGCGCGGACGTGATTTTTCCTTCGACCCGCGCACGCTCGACTTCAGCGCCGAGAGCGGCGGCGGCCAATGGGGCATCACGTTTGATGACGAGGGCAACAAGTTCACTTGCAGCAACGCGCGGCATCTCATCGCCGAGATGTATGAAGACCGGTTCGCGGCGCGCAACAAGTTCTACTCCCTGCCGCAGCCCGACGTGAACGTGGGGCCTGAGGCTCCGGCGGCGGAAATTTTCCGCCTCAGTCCCGAGGAGCCGTGGCGCGTGCTGCGGACGAAGTGGCGTGTCGCCGGACTCGTGCCCGGCCCGGTCGAGGGCGGCGGGCGCGCGTCGGGATATTTTTCCGGCGCGAGCGGCGTCACGGTTTATCGCGGCGACGCTTTTCCCGCCGAGTTTCGTGGCGATGTATTTATCGCCGACTGCGGCAGCAATTTGATCCATCGCAAACGCCTGCGTCGCGATGGGCTGAACTTTCTCGCCGAGCGCGCACCGGACGAAGCGCGCAAAGAATTTCTCGCCTCGCGTGACAACTGGTTCCGCCCGGTGACGATGGCGAACGCGCCCGACGGCACGCTCTACGTCGTGGACATGTATCGCGAGACGGTCGAGCACCCGTGGTCGCTGCCGCCGGAGCTGAAGAGCAAGCTGGACTTGAACAGCGGCATGGATCGCGGGCGCATTTTCCGCATCGTGCCGGCGAATTTTGCGCAGCCGAAGCCGGTGCGCCTCGCCAGCGCGAGCGTGGAGGAGTTGGTGAAAACTTTGGAACACGCGAACGGCTGGCATCGCGACACGGCTGTTCGCCTGCTGTGCGAACGGCGCGACACGAATTCCTTTCCGCTCCTGCGCCAACTGACACGCGCCTCGAAGTCCGAGTCCGGGCGGCTCCACGCCTTGCATGCGCTGCGCTCGCTGGCGGCATTGAACGAAAGTGATTTGCGCGGCGCCCTGCACGACTCGAATGCAGTGGTTCGCACTCACGCTCTCCGGCTCGCGGCGGAGACAGGACTGGTGCGCGGCGGCGATCTGCGCGCGCTCGCGGGCGACGACGACATCCGCGTGCGCTTCCAGCTCGCGCTGGTGGAAAGCGACTCGGTGACGCTGGTGAAACTCATTCAGCGCGACGTGGAGAACTCGTGGCTCCGCGCCGCCGTGCTCGGCGGACTCGGCGCGGGCGCGGCGGACGTGTTCGCAGCTCTGGTGCTCGACGTCAGTTTCAGGGAACGCGAGGGCGCGTCGGAATTTCTGCGCGCGTCCGCGCGCATCGCCGCAGCCAGCGCACCGTGGCGGCGCGTGGCGCTCGGGTTGCGCGTCAGTCACAAGTCGCCGGACGCGCTGGCGCTGGCGTCATCAGTCGCGGCAGGACTGGAGCAGCGCGGCACCTCGCTCGCGGCGGTGGATCGGCAGATGTTCGATCAGTTCAACGAGCTTGCGCGCCGCACCGTGCGCGACATCGCTGCTACGGAATCGAACCGGGTGGAAGCCGTCGAATTTCTCGGGCGCAGCGGGGACACCCAGGCGCAGGGCGCGCTGATGGAACTGCTCGCGCCTACGACGCCCGCGCCATTGCAAACCGCCGCCGTCACCGCGCTGGCGCGACGCGGTCTGGCGGGAGTCACGAACGTCTTCGCGCGCTGGCCGCAGCTCGCGCCCGCCGCGCGCGCGAAAGCCGTGTCGCTCGCGCTCGGTCGCCGCGAGACCGCCGGTGCGCTGCTGCGCGCGGTGGAGCAGGGGAGCGTGGCGCGCACGGAACTGGCGGCGGCGGATGTGCAGCGGCTCACGACGTATTCCGACGTGGGCTTGCGCGCGCAGGCGGAGAAGATTTTTCAGCGGGACAGTTCTACGCGCGCCGAAGTCGTGAAGAAATTTCGGCTGGCGCTGGAGTTGAAAGGCGATGCGGCGCGCGGGCGCGCGGTTTATCAGCAGCGTTGCGCGTCGTGCCACCGCGCGGGGGACGAAGGATTTGCCGTCGGCCCTGATCTGGCCTCGGTGGCGGCGGGCGGTGCGGTGAAATTGCTCGTGAACATTCTTGATCCAAACGCGGAAGTGGCGGCGGCGTTCATCGCCTACACCGTGGAGACGAAAAGCGGCGAGTCGCACTTCGGCGTGCTGGCGGGCGATGCTCCGGCGGCGGTGACGTTGAAGCTGCCGAACGGCGAGACGGCGCGCGTGCCGCGCGAGAGCGTGCGGTCGCTGCGCGGCAGCGACCAGTCGCTGATGCCGGAGGGGCTGGAGGAAGGGCTGGCCCCGCAGGACGTGGCGGACTTGCTGGAGTTCATCGCCAACGTGCCCCCGGCGTCCCGCCGGGCGGGCAGCGGGAATTGAGGAAGACATTTTTACCACGGAAAACACGGACAGGGAGCGCGTCGTTCACGCTTCACTCTTCGCATGCTCGGCAGTTTCCAAACACCAAACCGTGATCCACGCTGAACGGCAAAAATGCCGCGCTCCGTTTCCCTTTCCGTGTCTTCCGTGGTTGAAAATTCCGGCCAGCGGGACGCGGGCGGCACGTTGCGCAGTTCACAACTTGCCAACAACTCCCGGGCAAGTTTCATAATTTCCACTTTGCGGCGCGTTCGCATTTTCATAATTTGCGGGCCATGAAACGTGCTTTGCTTGGTTCGCTCCTCGGTTTGATTTTTGCCGTCGCGCCGCTCCGCGCGGCCGACGCGGTCGCGCTCGCGGCGCAGCAGGAGGCGGCGGAAAACCAGAAACGCCTCGTCGCCTCCATCGAGGAGATGCACCTCACGTTCGCCGCGCAGCAGCGGGAGATCACCATGCTCAAGGCGGAGCTTTCCAAAGTGCGCGACGAACTCGCGCACAAGGACAACGACGCGGCCACCAAGGAATCTCTTCGCAAGCTCAACGACCAGATCGTGAAAGTGGATGAGGCGCGCATCGCGGACAACAAGCGCTTCCAAGAGGCGTTGGAGCGGCTGGGCGAGACGTTCAAGAAGACGCTCTCCACGCGGCCCGCCCAAATTTCCTCGTCGGCTAACAGCCCGAAAACGACGCCGTTGCCGCGCGGCAATCCCCCCCCGAGCAGCGCGAATGAAGAAGGCTTTGAGTACATCGTGGTGTCGGGAGATCGCCCGGACAAAATCGCCGCGAAGTACAAATCCGAGAACATCAATGTGACTTCGAGCGGCATTATCAAGGCCAACCCCACGGTGGACTGGGCGAAACTTCAGGTCGGGCAGAAGCTGTTCATTCCGAAGCCGAAGTGAGCGGTGGAAGTAATCAGTAAGACAGTAATCAGTCATCAGTGCATCTTGTGCCCAACACGCTGACTGATTACTGAACACTGATTACTGATTACTTTCATGTCGCCCCCCTCAAAACTCCGCGCGCTGCTCGTCTTGGGCCGTGTCTCCAATCTGCCGACCGTGTGGTCGAACTGCCTCGCGGGCTGGCTGCTCGGCGGCGGCGGTGATTGGAACCGCTTCGCGGTGCTGTGCGGCGGAGCGACGCTGCTCTACGTGGGCGGGATGTATTTGAACGACGCCTTCGACGCGGAGTTCGACGCGGAATACCGGCGCGAGCGGCCCATTCCGTCGGGCGCGATTTCGCGCGGCAGCGTGTGGCGGTTGGGCCTCACGATGCTC
>JANOAY010000866.1:0-2712 GCA_031411375.1 Pedosphaera sp.
CGGCTCCTCAACGACGGCGAGTTTCCGCAAACACGTCGCGCAGATGACACGGTCATCGTGCTCGGTGATGCACTCACGGCAGTAGAAATGCCGGCACTCGGGGCACAGCGCCACGGCTTCGCGGAGCGAGTGATGGAAGCAGCGTTGGGCGGAGAGCGTGTTCACGGCGCGGGTGACTCTGGCGGACTGACGGGCGTGACAGGAGAAACTTCATCGTCCGGTTCTGCCTCCATCGTCGGCATTGGCCATTGCGCGGCGATGATCAGCGGGGCGAGTTCGGCGAGAATTTTTTCCGCGCGGCGCAGGCGGTTGAGGCTGGGCAGTTTTTCCGTTTGCACGGCGGTTCGCACGAGGCAACGGCAGGACGGCCCGCGCAGGCCCACGATTAAAGCGATGACGAGCAGCAGCGCGGCGAAGCTGCCGAGCACAATAGAACCCAAGGAATCGCCCACGCCCACCGCCAGTCCGGTCAGGAGCAGCGCGAGCAGCAGAAACAGCGCGGTGATCACGATCCATTCATTCGTCCGCACGACGATGAAAGCCTGGATGTCGCGGAAGTAAAACCGCTTGTAGCGCTCGCTGAACGTGACCGAGGAAACTTGCAGCAGATGATCCGCGCCGCGATAGAGCCGCGTGTAGCCGCCGATCTGATGGCCGGTGCCGGGCAGTTTTTGATAAGTGTTGGCGGGCGCGCTCATCAGTCAAAAGCTCCGGTGAAAAAAAGCACGGCCAGCGTGAGCCACGCGGCGATTTGCAGCGTCGCCAAGATGACCGCCACCCACAGCCGCCACTTGCCGCGCGGGATGACGCTGGACGGTTTCTTCCGGCCCATCCACGCCACGACCAAGGTGGCCGGGGCCGTGAGCAGCGTGATGTAACCGCACAGCACGAGCGGCAGCACCGCCAGCGTCAACGCGGCGGAGTCCCATAAGGTGCGCGCGGGTTCCAGTTCCGTGAGCTTGCCTTTGGTGCGTCCGGTCTCGACGCAGCCGGGGCAGAGACTGCGGTCGCCGAGTTTTACGTCACAGAGCGCGCAGAGGAAACGTCCGCACGCGCCGCACGGCACGGTGGCGCGTTTGGCCGGATGGTAGAAGCACGACGCCTCGCCTTCGCTCAACACCTGATCCAGCGGCGCGACCACGGGCGTGGCCTCGCGAAACAGCGCGGGGAAGGCGAGGACGCGGGCGGCCTTGGCGCACGAGGGACAGGCGGCGAGCGCGGCCAGTTCCGCCGGGGATTCCGGCCACGGCGCGGCGCACTTGGGACACGCGAGACGGGCGGGCATCAGTTAGTTTGCGTCGGTTGCAGATCGCGGAAGTTGTCGTCGTAGAAATAGACCTTCATCGCAAAATAGACCGGGATCGTGACGAGCAATCCGACGAGACAGGCGAGCGCTCCGGCGCTGGAGATGATGCCCGCCACCAACAGGAACAGAAACGTCATGCCCCAGTTGCCCCAAGACTTGGAAACCATTTTCCGGCTCAGGCGCATCGCGGGCCAAAAGTTCATGCGCTTGTCTATGATGAGCAGCACCGAGTGCGTCCAGCAGATGCTGAAATACACAATCGCGCCGAGGCTGATGAGTCCGCCCAACACCAAACCGAGGATGAAGCCCACGCCCGCGCCGGCCCAGGGATTGCCGCCGGAGGACAGGGTGAAGGCCCCGATGCCCGCCACCAGACCGACCGGGATCAGGCACGCCACCATGAGCAGCGTCTGCACCAGCGTCACGAGGAACAGTTGCAGGAAACACTGGCTGAATCCGGCGAAGACATCTCCGATGGTCGCGCTCTCACCGCGCGCCAGCCGCAGGAAGTACCAGAGCAAACCGCCGGTGAGCGGCCCGGTGAAGAGCGGTTGGATGAAGATGTTGAGAAAATTCATGGCCGGGATAACCGCCGCCGCCCCGGCGGTGACGGCGTACCCGGCGATAAACACGAGTCCGGCGAGCAAGGTCGCGCCGATGACGGAGCCGACGTTGTTCTTGAAGAGGTTCCAGCCGCGCTCCAGGCAGGTGCCGATCTCCACGCGGTATTCACGCGCGAGCAGTTGCTCCTCGCTGATCCACACCCCCGCGACGGACGCCGGGGCCGCACCTTCCGAGAGGCGTTGCACGAGGATGGGTTTGCACGCGGCGCAGACGTTGCGGTCGGCGAGGCGGATGACTTCATCGGGCGGAAAACTTTTTCCGCACTCGGCGCAGAGCACCTGGCCGGGCGCGGCGGCGGCGATGGGCGGGGCGTTGAAATAGGTGGCGGCGACCGGAACGGACGGCAGCAGTTCGGACGGGACTTGCGCAAGCGGAATCCAGTTCGGCAGGCGCGTTTCCCAGACGAGCGTCGCGGGTTGCACGGTGCCGCTGGCGATGAGCGCGCGGAATTGCTCGTCGGTGAAGGGGCCGGCCTGTTGGCCATCAGCGGCGTGATACCAGTTCATGATTTTTCTTGGGTTGGGTTGGATCGGGAAAGCGCGGCGCGGCGCGGCAAACGGGGCGAGACAAAAGCGTCTCCGGTGCGGTGGCCCGGTTTCTCGTCGCACGAATTCATCGGGGATGAATTGATGCGCGGACAATGCGCGAGCGGTGCGCGGGTGAAAAGTGTTTTCCTGTAAAGCCTCGGCGCGCGGACATTCCTGTCCGCAGCAAGCTGCTGAGTGGTGAGGCTTGTGAACTTGCGGCACGCGCCGTCGTTCGTTGCTTGCTGCGGACAGGAA
>JANOAY010000867.1:0-2440 GCA_031411375.1 Pedosphaera sp.
GCCGGTGTCGCAGGTTTTTGTGTCGGGCGGCTCGGCGCGCGGCGAGCTGCTGGTGCAGGCCCTGCAACTGGAACTGATGTTGCCGTGCCGGACGTGGAATCCGGCCAAGTCGTTCGACATGCCGCTCCAGGCCGATCAGGCGGCGGAGTTCATCGCAGTTTCCCCTCAACTGGCCGTCGCGGTGGGCGCGGCCATCAGCGCACTCTGATTTATGGCGATTCGCATCAACTTATTGGCAGAAGCCCAGGCGGCGGAGGAAATGCGCCGGAAGGATCCGGTCAAGCGCGCGATTTGGATTGGCGGCTTCGCTGTCTTCCTCGTGCTGCTGTGCTCGGCCACGCTGCAATTCAAGATCATCATCGCGAAGTCCGAGGCCAGCAGCCTGAACTCGAGCTGGAAGCAGATCGAGAAACAGGTCAAGGACGTGAGCGACCACCGTGCCCGGACGCGCGAGCTGACGCAGAAGCTGGCCGCGCTCGATCAGTTCACCACCAATCGGATGCTCTGGGCCACAGCCTTGGACGCGTTGCAACGCACGCCGGTCGAGGGCGTGGAACTGGTGCGCATCCAGACGCAGCAGACCTTCACGCTGCACGAGGCGGCGCCGGCGGTCGAAGGCAAGCCGGCCCCCAAGCCTGCGACGGCCACGGAGCGCGTGGTGCTGACGTTGGAAGGGCGCGACTACAGCGCGCAGGCCGGCAGCCAGGTGCCGCGCTTCAAGCAGGCGCTGGCCGCAGCGCCCTACTTCGAGTCCGCTTTGCAGAAGAGCAACACGATTCAACTGACGAGCCAGACCGCGCCGCAAAGCGACGCGGGCCGGGCCTACGTGGGCTTTGGTTTCAAACTGTTTTTCGAGGAAAAGGAGCGCCGGCTGCATGACTAAAATTCCCAAGGACAAACGCGACAAAATCATTCTCATCAGCGTGGCCACGCTGGTGGTGGTGGGAACCTTGTGGTTCCTGCTCATCAGCGCCCAGCAGGGGATGCTGAAGCGGGCGCAGGCCGAGGCCAAGAAATCCCGCGAGCAGCTCGAGGGCGGCCAGCGGACGGTCAAGGCGCAGGCCGCGATGAAACAGGACTTCGAGGAGGCCACGCAGGCGCTCCGGCTGCGGGAGCAGGCCATGGCTTCGCCCAATGACATGTATCTGTGGCATATCGAGACGCTGAACAAGTTCCGCCTCGGCTACAAGGTGGAGATTCCGCAGTTCGGACGCGAGCAGATGGCGGACGTGGGCGTGCTGCCGAAATTTCCTTACGCGGCGGCGGTGTTCAACGTGCGCGGCACGGCGCATTTCCACGAGTTCGGCAAGTTCCTCGCCGACTTCGAGAACGCTCATCCTTGCATGAGAGTGCAGAACCTCATCCTCGAACCGGCGGCGGCGGAACTCGTCTCCGGCGATCCGCGGGAAGCGCGTGAGAAACTTAGTTTCAAGATGGAACTGCTGACCCTGGTCCGTCCCAACGCTCTATGAAAAAGTTTGCCTCCCAATTGATCTTCAAGTGCGCCGCCTTCGTCCTGCTCTGCGGCTCCGGTGCGCTCGCGCAGGCGGGCAACGAGACGAACAAGGTCTCGCAGGTCGCTCCGCCCGCCGTGGTGCAGTCGGTCTTCACGGATGATCCGAACGTCGGCAAAGATCCGTTCTTCCCCCGGTCCGCCCGTCGGCAGCCGACGGTGGAAGTGGCCAGCGCGACCAACGCCCTGCCGCCGCCCAGCACGCTCTTCAGCCAGCTCACGTTGAAAGGCATCTCGGGCACGAAGGGCCAGCGTCTGGCGCTGATCAATTCCGCCACCATCGGCGTGGGCGAGCGCGCGGAAATCCGCTCCGGCGCCCAGCTCGTCAAAATCCTGTGCCGGGAAATCCGGGACAGCTCCGTGCTCATCGAACTCGTGGGCGGCACCGAAGTCCGCGAACTCAAGCTCCGCGAAGGCATTTAATCTCCACCGATTTAGAACCGACCAACTAACCAACCAATATGAAACGACACGTCCTGCTCCTGGCCTGCTGCCTCGCTCTCGCGACCACCGTGCTGGGTCAAAACGAACCGGCCCCCGCGACGCCCGCCACTCCGGAAACGCCGGCGGCTCCGGCCACGCCCGCGACACCAGTCGCGCCTGCGGAAGCGCCCGCCGTGACACCCGCCGCGCCCGCCGTGGAGCAGACTCCCGCGACGCCCGCCACTCCGGCGGTCGAGCCGGCCGCAGCCAAGCCTGCCACTAATGCCCTGCCGGCCGTGCCCGACGCCGACGTGATCCAGACCAATTCCGTCGGGGCCGAGCTGGTGCCGCTCATCGTGATTGATGACGTGCCGCTCCTCGACGCCGTGAAGAATCTCGCGCGCCAGGCCGGTTTGAATTACCTCCCCGACCCGAGCCTCGCCACCATCACCAACCAGCCCAACGTCACCATGCGTTTGGAAAAGGTCTCGGCGATGGACGCGC
>JANOAY010000868.1:0-2207 GCA_031411375.1 Pedosphaera sp.
TTCAGCAGGCGCGGCAGTTCGAGGACGATTTTGTCTGTCCCTTTCGCGCCGAGTCCGTTGTAGAGGTCGGGCAACAGATTTCTTCCGATGACGCCGAAGACCGGCGGGAAGACGTAGAACACGCCGATGAGAATCATCACCCACATGGTGGTGCGCTTGGCGGCGACGCCGTCGGGGTTCGTGTAGAAGCGCACGAGGATGTGCGGCAACCCCGCCGTGCCGCAGACGATGGCGATGATGAGCGAGTAGGTGTAGAGCAGGGCCAAGGGCTTTTCGTGCTTCGCCAACCAGGCCTTTTCGGCAGCCGCCGCCACGACACCGGGGGCGGCACCCGCCGCCGCGACCACCAAGGGGCCATCCGGTCCCAAGGTTCTTCTTTCCTCCGCTCCTCGGACGGCGGACAGATACTGGGGACGGTCCGTCGTATTTGGCGTGGTGCGATTCTGATTCGGGGACAGCAAGCCTTCGGCTCCAACGGCGTTATCGTTAGCAGCCAGCGCGCCGCCGGGGACATGGAACCGCGCACCGGGAGTTTGGGAGAGGCGTTCCATGACTCCCGCCAGGCGATTGCTCCCTGCCGGGGGTGTATAAAAGGATCCAAGGTCGCTCCGCCAAGCTAGGAATAGCTCCCCGGAATGTCCGGGATAGCTCCTTCTAGGTTCAAGGAGCGTCCCGGGATGTTCGGGATAGCTCCTCCTAGCTTCAAGGAGCTTCCCGGGATGTTCCAGATCGCTCCCCCGAGCTAGGAGGAGCTCCCCGGAGGGTTCCGGGACGCTCCCCCGAGTTGGGAGGAGCTCCCCGGGATGTTCCGGGGAGCTCCCCCTAGCTTGGAGGAGCGATATTGGATCTTTTTGACCACCTCCCGGACTTGGGCGGGGCGTGGGAATGACCTCAAAAGCCTTGTTCCCGACCGCGCGGAGGGTCAGGCCCTGTCGGCGGAGGTCGTCCTCGATTGCAAATTGCACTTCCGAGGCCATGTAAGCCCCGTCCCCATGTTCCCGGACTCCGCTGTCGGGCGCGCGCGGGCGTTGGACCAGCCCAAGTTGACTTAGGGACTTCCCGAGCAGGTCATCCATGCGAACCGGCAGGGAAACGGAGTTCGTGGACGACCATATCTGACGCCCCGTGAGGTCGCCATACACGGCCAGCGCCTCCGCCAACGTCAGCGAATCAAGCGCGACGGTCAGGCGCTGCTCCGGCAGGAGTCCGGCGCGCAGCGGGATGGTCGCGCGCTCCTTTGCCGCCGGGGGCGTCGTCGGCTGGAGGGTGCGCGGGAGCGAGTCTTGATTCAGACCCCCGCGCCCTTTGAAGCTGCGCAGCTTGCGGTTGTTGGACAGATAGTCATTGATGGCGGCTTCGCTTTGCGCCTGAGCGAAGGCTTCGTAATTGGTGGAGGCGAAATACACTTCCGAGTCTGATTCCCAAACGCGGACGATGGAATTGGACTCCAAGATGGCGAGAGTCGTGGGCACGGCCGTCTGCCAAGGCAGATACATGTTCGGCGCGGCGATCAGGCTTGGGATCATCCGCTCATCGCAATAGACATCCTTGCCATTGAAGACCCCGTAACCCAGCAACACGCCGGGCAGCGCGGTGGTGCCATTCCGGTCCGTCGAGAGGGTAATGCCCTCATGGAACTGAATGGCCAAGAGCGCCGAAATCTTCGGGCCGAGAACCTTGCGGAGGGCCACCTTCCACGGCTTCGGACGAAGATCGTTCTTCGGGGGCTGGAAAACCCGCACAAAGATAACTTCCGGCGTGGTCTGGAACTGCGCGCTCGCGGCGGCCTTCTTGCCGATGGCGGCGGCGGCGGTCTTGGCGGCCTTGGTGGTGAGCGGGCCGAAGGGGTTGAGCCAGGTGGCGTCGGCGGGGGCTTTGGCGGGGAGCGACTCGCGCTGTATCGGCGGTTTTCCATCGTTGACTATGGCCTGCAGAATGTCATCCCAAGGCTTGAAGTTTTTGTCGGCCTGATTCGCGCCCACCTGCTTCCCATAATGCCCATACACCGCCATGAGCACGAAGATGGGCACGGAGATGGCGAACATCTTGGCCCAGTATTGAAAGGCCTGCACCAGCGTGATGCCTTTCATGCCGCCCAGCGCGACGTTGAGCGTGATGACCGCGCCCACCAGCACCACGCCCGCCCAATACGGCAGCCCCGGAAAGATGTAGGCCAGCGTCGTCCCCGCGCCCTTCATCTGCGGCAT
>JANOAY010000869.1:0-3820 GCA_031411375.1 Pedosphaera sp.
GCCGCTTCTGCAACTTGGCTGTGTGCGCCATGCGCTCCGCCATTTCGCGCAGGGCGATTTCCGCCGCGAGTCCGCCGCCGACGATGGCCGGGACGTTCTCGGTGCCCGCGCGCCGTCCGCCTTCCTGCACGCCGCCGTGAATGATGCTCACGAGCCGCGCCCGTCGATTGCGGTAGAGCACGCCCACGCCCTTCGGCCCATAGAAACGATGCGGTGAGAACGACAACAGGTTCACACCCATCGCCTGCACATCGATGGGCAACCAGCCCGCGCTCGCCTCGGCATCGACGTAGAACGCAATGCCACGCTCGCCGGCGATTTTCCCGATCTCGCGAATCGGTGCGATGGTCCCGATGTCGTGGTTCACATGATGCACCGCGATCAGCGTCGTCTTGTCGGTGAGGGCCGCGCGCACGTCCTCGGGATTGATGACGCCTTCCTTGTCCACCTTCACGCGCGTGCAGGTGAAGCCCTGCTTCTCCAGGAACTCGATGGAGTTCATCACCGCCGGATGCTCCGTCTCGCTCACCACGAGGTGCATGCCCTTGCGCTGGTTCGCGTAAGCCACGCCCTTGATGGCGAGGTTCGACGACTCCGTGCCGTCCGACGTGAAAATGATGTCGTCCGGCGACTCGGCGTTGATGAGCGCGGCGTATTGCGTGCGCGCCTTGGCGATGGCGTCGCGCACGCGCAGCCCGTGCTGGTGCAGCGACGACGGATTGCCGAACGCCTCGGTGAAGAACGGCTTCATGGCGTCGAACACTTCCGGCAGAACCGGCGTGCTCGCCTGATGGTCGAGATAAACTTGGCGCATAACTTGGCTGAGTTTGAAATGTGGTCCGTCGTGAATCCAGCGAATGAATCAGCCCACGTCCGGCGCTTCTGCGGCGAACCGTGGGCTGGTCATGAAACTTCAGACTAGGCCGCGACCGCTTCGCCTTTTTTGGCCATCTCCGGATGTTTCTTGAGATAATCCTCCAGCGCGGCCTTGAGCGCTTCTTCCGCGAGCACGGAGCAATGAATCTTCACCGGCGGCAGACCACCGAGCGCGTCCACGACTTCCTGATTCGAGAAGTTCATCGCTTCGTCGATGGTCCGGCCCTTGATCAGTTCCGTGGCCATGCTGCTGCTGGCGATGGCCGAGCCGCAGCCGAAGGTCTTGAAGCGCGCGTCCTCGATCTTGCCGTCCTTGATCTTGAGGCTGATCTTCATGATGTCGCCGCAGGCCGCCGCGCCGACTTCGCCGATGCCGTCCGCGTCCTTCACGTCGCCCATGTTGCGCGGGTTCATGAAGTGATCCATGACCGTCTGGTTGTAGAGTGTGTAAGTTTCGCTCATAAAATTTCCTTCAGTGTTTCAGTTCGAGTTTTTTTCCGCCCCGCGCGCCGCTGCGACGATGTGAATCGCCGACCGGCACATGGGTTTTCATCAAATCCGCCAAAGTCGTGCGCGAGAAAACGTCCTTCACCTGATCCTGCGCCTGCTCGAACAAGCCGCAGAGCGCACAGCCTCCAAAATGCTCACACTTCGGCTCCTCCTCGGAGAGGCAGCGCTGGAAGGCAATCTTGCCCTCAATCGCCTCGATCACATGCAGCACCGTGATCTCCTTCGCCGGTTTCAACAACGTAAAGCCGCCGCCGCTGCCGCGATTGGACTTCACCAACCCGCCGCGCACGAGCGACTGGAAAATCTTCGCCGCAAAACTCTTCGGGATGTGCTCCTCGCGGCTGACCTCGTCGATCATCACCACCGAGCCAGCCGGCCGCCTCGCCAGGCACATCAAGCCCAGCACGGCGTACTCTCCTGCGCGTGTGATTTGCATCGTCGGTTGAACCGGACGGGTTTTGTCCGATTCGCGAGGCCAATCTAAGAATGGGTCGGCGGGGTGTCAACGTGGGATTCGGAAATGGCCCGGCGCGCGGACTTTCCAGTCCGCAGCAACGGGCGCAATCCGGGGGGCGAGAACTTGCCAACACCGCTCTCCATTTCACGTTGCTGCGGACTAGAAAGTCCGCGCGCCTGGGCGTTACTCGCCCGACAGGCGGTAGAAGCGCTGCCCGTTGGTCGTGACAGGCAACGTCACGCGCCATTCGTCACCGAAGAACTGTGGTGTATTCGTGAGCAGACTCCACAGCACCGGTGGCGTGAGATTGGTCGCGGCCAGGAGTTGGAAGTAATTCGCGTCCAGCGGCGCGGTGAGAACCAGGTCGGGGCCGGATTGGCGGGCGTTCAAGGTGAGGTTCGTGTTCACGCTCACGCTGGCGAGCAACTCGAAGTTGAAGCCCACGTCGCTGCTCGTGTTGGTCACTTGATGCACCTCGGCGGCGAGGGTGTTCCAGCCGGGGAGGAGCGGGTTTAAGGTTGAAAGTTGAAGGTTGAAAGTTAGCCAGTTCGTCTCGTCGGTGCCGCTGATGGTGGCGGTGGCGGGCGTGGTGTGGGTGATGGTGCCGGCGGGCATGGAGTCGCGCCAGAGTTCGGAGCCGTTCAGGTAAATCACCGCGCCGTCGTCGCGCTCGAGGCGGGCGGTGAACGACTGCACGGCGAGCGGCGAAGGCACAAAGAACTGGCGGCGGAAATAGAAGGTGATGTTCGTGCCGCCGCCCGCGTTGGTGCGCGCGAGCGTCGTGACTTCGCCGTCGTTGCCGAAACCAAACTTGCTCACGCCGTTGCTCCACGTCGCGTCACTGAAGTTGGGATTGCGCCAGGTCGTGCCGAGGTTCACGCCGAGGTCGTGATACTTCCACACCGCGCCGTCCGCGATCAAAGTCGCGGCGCGCGCCGGGCGCAACGTGGTGAGCAGTTCCAGATCGAAACTAAGGTCGCTGCTGTTCGTGCCGTTCTGATGCACCTCTACGGCGAGCAGGTTTGTTCCCAAGATGAACGCGGCGGGATTTAGATTCGTGGTGAACCACGCCGACTCATCCGCGCCGCCCACCGCCGTGCTCGCCGAAGTGGCGGCAGTGATCGCGCCTGCGGGCAGGTTGCTGCGGAACACTTCCGCGCCGTTGAGATGCACGACTGCGCCGTCGTCGCGCTTGAGACGGAGCGTGACGCTGGCGAGTTCGCCGGTGCCGGTGAGCGTGAAGGCGCGGCGGAAGTAGGTCGTGATGCGCGTGCGGTTGGTGTTCACCACGGTCGCCTCGTCGTCATCGCCGAAGCCGAGTTGCGCGGGGCCGCTCAACCACGCGCTGTCATTAAAATTCGTCTCGCGCCACGCGGTGCCGAGGTCCGCGCCGGTGTCGTGGTATTTCCAAATCGAGCCGGCGGCCACAAGCGTCGCGGTGTTCGTGGTGAAGAACGCGAGCGCGTCGGCCAGGTATTGCTGACGGCGCGTGGCGCTGGTGATGGTCTCGAAGGGGAAACCGAGATACACCACTTTGCCGCCGCCTGCGCTGCTGTCGTATTGAATCGCCGCCGCGCCGTTCGCGTTGCCGGAGTAGTTCAACGCCGCGCTCGCGCCCGCACCGAACGGCGTCAGCACATCCGGCGTGCGCACGAAATACACGCCGCGCGAGCCGTCATCGAAAGTCGTCGCAGCGCGCGTGGCGAAGATGCCGCCGATGACCGAGGCGAGGTCGTAACTGTTCGAGTCGTCATTCAAATCGCTGGCGAGATTGGCTTTGAGGTGGTTGTTGAAGAACGCTCGGTCGCTGGCGCTGGGGCCGGAGGCGCGGTCCAAGTCCCACGCGATTTCCGAGCCGGACACGAAAAGATGCCCGCCCGCGTTGCGGAAATTCGCGATGGCCGTCTGCTCGGTGTCGCTGAAACTTTCATCCGCCGTGGATTCCTGACCGCACGCCCACACGACAATCGCGTAGTC
>JANOAY010000870.1:0-8788 GCA_031411375.1 Pedosphaera sp.
CACCGGACAGGAGGGCAAGCTGTTCCATCCGCTCGCGTGGACAAAGACCTTCGCGATGATCGGCTCGACGCTGCTTGCAGTCACGCTGGTGCCGGTGCTGTGCAGCCTGCTGGTGCGCGGGCCGTTCCACGGCGAAGACCGCAACCTCGTGATGCGCTTCCTGCTCAAGATTTACGACCCGGTGCTGAATTGGGCGCTGAACCATCGCAAGACCGTGATGAGCGCAGCGGCGCTGCTTTTGGCGGTCGCTCTACTGACGGCGTTCGGCCTGCCGCGTGCGTGGGTGAAAGATTTACGCGACCGAGGCTGGGAACGCACCGCCGACCTCGCGCAAGGTTTTGGCAAGGAATTCATGCCGCCGCTCAACGAAGGCAGCCTGCTCTACATGCCCGTGCTCCACCCGAAGACCGGCCTCAAGGAAATCCAGCGTGTCATGTCGTGGCAGGACACGGCGCTCGCGAGCGTGCCGGAAATCGAAACGGTCGCGGGCAAGCTGGGCCGCTTCGAGACACCTACCGACCCCGCGCCCACCGAGATGTTGGAGACGACCATCACGCTCAAGCCGGAGTGGATTCCCACGAATCGCACTGTGCTCGGCTTCATCAAAATTCCGAGCGTCGTCCGCAACAAAGAATGGCGCGAAGGGATGACGGTCGAGAAGTTGAAGGCCGAGTTGACCGAGAAGATGAAACTCGTGCCGGGCTACGTGCCTGCCTTTTTGCAGCCCATCGAAAACCGGATTCTCATGCTCTACACCGGCATCCGGGCGCAGGTCGGCGTGAAGATTTACGGCGACAACTTGAACGCGATTCAGGAAAAGGCGTTCGAGGTTGAGAAGGTGGTGAAACAGATTCCCGGTGCGGCGGGCGTGTCGCCGTCGCGTGTGCAGGGCAAGCCCTACCTCAATGTGAAGGTGGATAGGAAGGCGCTCGCTCGCTACAACCTCAGCGCCCGTGACGTGCTCGATGCCGTCGAGGTCGCCATCGGCGGCAAGAACGTGAGCGTGACCATTGAGGGGCGCGAGCGTTTCCCGATTCAAGTGCGCCTCGAACGCGGCGAGCGCGATGACATTGAGAAGATTGGCCGCATCCTCATCGCTTCGGCTGGGAGCGCCGGCGCCTCGCCGGCAAGTTCCGCAGGCGGTGGCACGATGCGAGCTTCCACTCCCACCATGAGTTCGGGCCAACCGCTTACTTACATCCCGCTCGCGATGGTCGCGAAAATCACCCGCGAAGTCGGCGCGAACGAAATTGCCAGCGAGAACGGACGCCTCCGCGCCTACGTGCAATCGAACGTGCAAGACCGCGACCTCGGCGGCTTCGTCAACGAAGTGGAGCAGGCGTTGAAGAAACTCGATTGGGGCAACATGACCTACCAGATGACCGGCGAATACGAGAACCAGCGCCGCTTCGTGAAGACCATGCAACTCGTCTTCCCCGCCGTGCTGCTCATCATTTTCGTGATGCTCTTCATGGTTTATCACAGTGCGCTCGAAGCAGCGCACGTCATGCTCGCCGTGCCGTTCGCGTTGAGCGGCGGCGTCTTCCTGCAAAAAATTCTCGGCTACAATTTCAACGGCGCGGTGTGGGTCGGCTACATCGCGCTCTTTGGAACGGCCGTGCAAACCGGCGTCGTCATGGTGGTCTATCTCGAAGAAATGGTGAAGAAACGCATGGCCGAACGCGGCAGCGCCTTCAACTACGACGACCTCGTGCAAGCCGTGAAAGACGGCGCACGCCTGCGCCTCCGCCCCAAAGTGATGACCGTGGCGACCATCGTGGCGAGCTTGCTGCCCATCATGTGGAGTCACCGGCAGGGCGCGGAAGTGATGAAGCCCCTCGCCACGCCCGTCATCGGCGGAATGATTTCCAGCCTCATCCACATCCTCATCGTCACGCCCGTCATTTTCCTCTGGCTGCGAGCACGCGAACTCCCGTCGAGTTCGGCAACAGCGCCCGCCGTCACGGAAGCAACCAGCAACACATCAACGAAAGAAGAAGTATGAAGTTCACAAAACAAATCCTCACTGCGGTTCTGCTCACCGGCCTCGCTGCCGGAGTCCTGAGCGCGTTCGCCGCCGACAAACCTGCGGACAAGAAAGCCAAGCCCTATCCGCTCAAGACCTGCATCGTCACCGACGAGGAAATCAACGAGAAGGGCGACATGAAGCCGCACGTCTTCATCCACGAAGGCCAGGAGATCAAACTCTGCTGCAAGTCCTGCCTCAAAGACTTCAACAAGGAGCCGGCGAAGTATCTGAAGAAGCTCGGCGGGAACTGAACGCGTAACGTGCTGCCAGTTGCAAACTGGCAGCACGCTGGAATCACCCCGCGCCAGCGGGACGCTGGCGGCACGGTGGCCTGGCGATGAGTTCGCCTCACGGCAAATTGTTCAACTGCCGCAGGCGGTAGAGGCGGCTGGTCGTGGGCGCGTTTGTATCGGTGAAGGTCTGCACGTTGTTGTTCCCGCGCAGCGGGGCGGCGGCGGGCAACCAGTTGGTCGAGCCGAGCGCGGAGATCGCTTCCAGCCGGTTGCTGATGCCGGGCGGGCTGCGGAAGGAAACGGTCACGCGATTGGTGAAGAGTTGCATCGCCTCGATCCGTAGGCCGGCCTGGAAGCGCACGGGCAGCACATCGGAAGGCGCGTGAATCGGGCCGCCGCCCGCGCCGTTGCTGGACACGTCAATCACGCGAAGACCGACGAGGTAGGTGCCGGGCAGGCTCGTCGTGAACTGGCGTCCGTGGATGTGGCCGTAGGGATCGGTCGCGGGCTGTCCGTTGTTCTCGCTGATGACGAGATAGTTCGATCCGTTCGTGGTGCCGACGGGAACGCTGAACGTAATCGAACCGAGATCGCTTTCACCGTCGCCTTCCCAAAACTCGAAGCTGCCGCCCGCCGGGCCTTGGACGCTGACGACTTGCACGGCGAGTTGCGCGCCGAACGCGGCGTGGCCGGGAATCGGGCCGCCATTGGGAATCGTGGCGGCGAGCGCGGAGAACGTGATCACCTCGCCGCGAAAATAGCCGGTGTTCAAGCCATTGGTCCGCAGCACTTGCGGAAACGAGTAGCTGCTCAACCGCGCGTCGAACACCACGCCGTTTCCGAAGTTCAGCTTGTCGTTCTGGTTTGTGCCGGCCGCGCCGCCTTAGAGGTGCGTGTCGGCATGGAGGGGGAGCAGGGATGTTCCCAAGCCCAGCACGGCCAGCGCGAATCGGATGCTCCATCGCGGCACGTCAGACTTCTTGCACAAAGCAATTATGGGAACGGCTTGTCTGGTCGCGGGCGCGTTCTCCCTCACCCCGGCCCTCTCCCGCTGGGAGTGGGAGAAAGTCAGCCAGCGTTGGATGACGACGAGCGCGCTCGAAGTCACGAGGGCTGAATGCCGTTCTCCCTCTCGTCTGGGGAGAGGGCCGGGGTGAGGGGAAGGCGGCGTTCTGCTCGCGGAATGGAAATGATTTTCGGCCATCACTCTAAATCACGGCACGTAGTTGAAGCGGAAGTATTGCTGCGCCGCGCTGCGGTCGAGCACCATGCCGGGCTGTCCGTCCACGATCACGGGCGCGTTCGTCACGCTCGTCCAGGTGTTCGAGCCGAGGGCGGAGGAAGATTCCAGCAACCAGTTCGTCGCCTTGCCGGCGGGCCACGCGACAAACACTTTCGGCGCGATGCTCAGAGCCGGTGTCGGCGAGACGGTGAGGGTCGCGGCGAGTCCATGCGCGACGAGGGCCGTGCCGGAGGTTTTGTTGGCGAGGTCATTGCCACCGATGAAGACGGTGTAGTCGCCCGCCGCCAGCAGGAAGCTACCGGACACGTTGGTGCTGCCGCCGGTGGACGCCGCCGAGCCTTTGTAAATCAAGCTGCTCAACGAGGGGAAATCACCGGGCAGATCGCCATCGCCGCCGATTTTCCAATCGCCCAGCGCATTCCAGCAGCCGTCGGTCGGAACTTCATCCGTGGCGAGCGGGTTGATGTTCTGCTGCACCCACCAAGTGCGCCACGCGAGAGCGGCGGCGCTGCCATCATGGTCGGCGGCGGCGGCGTTCGTGGTCTGGCTCGGAGGAAATGGCGCGACCGCGCCCAGCCCGGAGTAGATGGAGAACGCCGGAGTCAGCAGAAGCAGGTTGGTCGTGGGGTTGGCCGCCACGGTCACGCTGACCAGCGCGGGGTGGTTCAAGCGGAAGCGAAACGCGCGACCGCGATGGCTGTCACCGAGCACGCCGTCAGCGGCGTCCGCCCAGCCATAGTTGCCGGTCACGGTCTGGTTGGTGATGGAGGCGGTGCCGTTCGTCTGGCCGGAGAACGTGCCGAGGTCGCGCCCCGTGTACGTGAGATGAGCCTCGGCGGAGTGCGCCAGCAGGAGGCAGGCGGCGCCGGCCGTCAGGCTCTTGGTGAGTTTCGCCACGCGGCGCGCGGCGGGTTTGCTTTGCATGGAATTCATTTTTCTATGTCAGGTTTTGTTCGCGTTGAATTGTTCGGGGCACCGAACATTTGGAGACAATCATTCCATCGCCTCTGTTTGGGCGGATTTCGTACGCACTCCCTCGGGCAGGGCAGAATTCGTGCCTCGGCGCACGCGATAGAAACGGCTCATGCCCGTAGCGTTGGTGTCGCGCACCCAGCGCAGCTCGCTGTGCGACGTGCCGGTGATAGTGGCGATGGTCGTCCAGTTCGTGGCGGGCAACGCGGGGCTGGCTTCAAAAACGAAATTCTCAAATCCCGGCAGGCCGAAGCGCGCCTGCGTCACGTGGTTGCTGCGCGAGAAACTGCCGAGCTGCAATCCGGCTTGCAGATAAAAATACGTGACGGCGGAGGAACTATGCCGCGCCGCGCCGCCCGGGCCGTGATGTGATGTATCCACGAGTTGCAGCCCCAGGATGTAGAGGCCGGGCTTGTTCACCGTGAGTCGCCGGTCGTGGATGTGTCCGTAGGGATCAGCGGTGGCATCCAGCGGATCGCTCTCGCTCAGATTGATCCGATTCGTGCCGCCCATCGCGCCCACGGGCACGGTGAACATGAGCGTGGGCTGCTCGGGGTTTTCCACTTCATTCCACACGGTCAACGCGCCGCCGGGCGGGCCTTGCAGCGAGACGAATTTCATCTCGATGTAGGTGCCGAGCGCGGCCGCGAACGGACTGGGGCCGCCCTTGAAGATCGTCGCGGGCAAGGAGGAGAACGTGGCGGCGGTCTGAAACAGTCCGGGGTAAAACTCCGGGTAGTTGTCCTCGAAGTAAATGCACGCGGGCGCCTGCGCGTAACCGCCGTAGGAATTCGTGTCCCAGACATTCGCGTTCTGGAAATACAGCGGCGTGCCGGTCGCCTGGTTCGTCGCGCCCGCGTAAATGTGCGCGTGCTGCGCGGCGAGCGGCGTGGCGGCGAGACAGCCGAGCGCGAGGAGCAGTAGAAATTTTCCCGCCGATTCAGAATGGCCACGGATGGAGAATCGAACCGGTGGCTTCCCTGAATCTGCGGGAGGTTCATGGGACGGGCGTCCAGTTGCGCCCGATTCCAAATTTCGGATATGGAACTTGGTCAAAAAGTATTTCATAAACTTGTGGTTCTTCATGGATTCCCCTTGGGTTTCACGAAGGTGTCACCGCTGCGTGTGAGCCGGGGCCGGGCCGATTCCCATTTGATGGCCTGCACATGGCCGTCCACGAACAAGTAGTTCGCCCCGCCGAGATGCCGCCGCGCGATCACCTGGCTGAGAAACGCGTTCGGCGCGTAGCCGAATCCGCTCATCGGACTGCCCGCGAAATGAAAGTGATCCTCGTTCAGCAAATTCTCCGAGGACTCCGTCATCCACAACGTGTCCGAAGGATTCGGCACCTGCGTGCGCTGTCCGATGGGCGCGGGATTGCCCGGCAGCGTGACGACCTTCAGCAGAAAATCATTCGCCGCGTAGCTGTATAATCGGGGCGTGCCGGACTTCTCGACGGGGCAAAGGTAAAGGTTGGTGACGCCGCCGAGGCTGGTCGCCGAGACCTCGTAGCTCAGGTAGGGCGGCAGCGACGCCACCCAGGAAATTTCACCGGCCATGTGCGACGAGGCCGGCATCCGATCCTCGTTGTCGTCGGCATAGAGAATCGTCGCCAGACCGATTTGCCGCAGGTTGTTCAGGCAGTGAATGCTCTTGGCCCGCTGCTTGGCGTTGGCCAGCGCGGGCAAAAGCAGCGCCGCCAGGATCGCGATGATGGCGATCACAACGAGCAGCTCGATCAAAGTAAAAGCACGCTTCATAAAACTGTCTCCAGCCCGGAGCAACAGGCTCCGTGGCGGTTAAGGGAACTGGGGCCATCCGCCACCGCGCATGCGGGACGAACGGAATCTCCGCCGCGAACGGCGGATCGGATCAGGGAGGACCGGGCAACGCGGGCGCAGGAGCGCGGGCTTTCAGCCCGCAGCAGCGTGAACAACAAGGAGAGCTTCGGAACTTTTCAACCTGCTCGCCAAGCGAGCGATACTGCGGGCTGGAAAGCCCGCGCTCCGTCCGCGTCGTGGCACGCTGCCGCCGGTTGACCGGCTAGGCGGTGCGAGGCGGAGGCAGCGGAGGCGCGAGCGAAAGAAAATCCGCACGCTCTGATTGGGGAGTGAAGTGCCGGACGGGTCTCGGCGGGAAGAGCCCGCACGATCCGGCGACGAGTTGAAAATCCACTTTGCTTTCGAGCTTCTGCAAGTCCCGCTTCTTCTCGGAAGCCTTTCCGGCTTTCACGATTTTGCAGAGCTTGCAGGGATGCTGGCCGTCGAAAGTTTTTTGGAGCGCGACGGAGACGGATTCGGTCTTGGAGAAATTGACCGCCATGCCGAGCCACGCGGCGGATTGCAACGCGAACCAATGCCCGCCGATCAGAACGACCAGCGCACACACGGTCAGCCATTTGCCACCACGCAGAAGCACGCGCGCAGGATGGATGCGAAGGGTGAATTGTCAATGAGCCGGAGCGCGCGGCGGCTTTACTTCCCCTGCCCTGCCCTGAACTCTCCGCCTTGCCATGCTGAAAGACTGGAAACTCATTCGCTCAAAAAACGTCGGCGAGTTCCGCATCTTCAAGATTCGTTCCGACGAAAAAATTTCCCCGCGCACCGGCCAGCCGCACGATTTCTTCGTCATCGAATCCGTGGACTGGGTGAACGTCCTCGCGCTCACGCCGCGCGACGAACTCGTCATGGTGGAGCAGTACCGCCACGGCTCGAACACCATGGAACTGGAAATCCCCGGCGGCATGATGGATGCGCACGAGGCCGACCCGGTGAAGACAGGCGTGCGCGAGTTGCGCGAGGAGACGGGCTACGAAGGGACAGCGGCGCGCTCGCTTGGCTTTGCGTTCGCCAATCCAGCGATCATGAACAACCGCTCGCACTTCGTCGTGGTCGAGCAGTGCGAGCTGCGCCACGCGTGCGAGTTTGATTCCGGGGAAGATTTGGTTACACGACTGGTGCCGTGGCGTGAAGTGCCGGACTTGGTGCGTGCGGGGAAAATCCGCCACCCGCTCGTGGTCGCGGCGTTGTATCACTACGATCTTGAGCGGCGGGAAAGATGAACCACGGAAGACACGGAATGGGCAGAAAAAATCGGCCCCGTGACTGCTGGCTTCTGCTTCCGTGTCTTCTGTGATTTCCGTGGTTCATTTCTTTGCCCCAAGTTTCTCCAACAACTTGAGAACAAGTTGTGAACGAATCCGAATGAGTTTGCCTTGCCCGCACGCCGCCTTTCCCTACCGTCCTCCGCCGTGAACTATCAGAAATTCGCCGTCCTGCTGGCTTGGCTTTGCGTCCCGCTTTTGATCCATGCCGCCGATCCCGCGCCGCCGACCCCGCCCGTCACCACCAACGTCGTGGTCATGGAGCCGGACCCGCAGTTGCTCCGCTCGGTGCTGATTCTTCAGGAGCAAGTCCGCACCACGCAGCGCGCCGTCGAACAGGCGCGCGAGGAGGCGCAGGCGGAATCTAAACGCACGGCGGACACCATGTCCGCGCGCCTGAACACCATTGAGCAGAGCTTGAACACGCAGCGCGACCAGGAGCTGCGCGACCTGCAAAAGTCCACGCACAAAATGATCATCATCGTGGGCCTCGCCACGGCGGTGGGCTTTCTCGCGATGATGATCACCGGCTTCATGCAGATGCGCGCGGCGTCGCGGCTCACGGAAGTTTCACGGCAACTGGCCGCGCTGCCCGCGCCGTCCGCGTCTCGTCTGGCCGAGTTGCCTGCGCCTGGTTCCGCCGCGCCGGGACTGGCGATTGAAGATGCGAACGCGCATCTGCTCGGCGCGATTGATCGCCTCGAACATCGTCTCGAAGAAATGGAAGCGCCCGCCGGCGGCACGCAAACGGCAACGAACGGGCACAAGCCCCTCACCGCCGGAACGCCGCAGCTCGCCACCGTGTTGAGCAAAGGCCAGGCGCTCCTGAACATGGACAAGGCCGAGGAGGCGCTCGAACAGTTCGATGAGGCGCTGCGGCTCGAACCGCGCAACCTCGAAGCATGGATCAAGCGCGGTACGGCGCTGGAACGGTTGCAGCGGATTGACGACGCGATCACGTCCTACGATCAGGCCATCGCCATAGATGGCTCCACGGCCACGGCGTATCTGTTCAAAGCGGGCGTGTACAATCGCCAGAAGAAATACGCCGAGGCCTTGCAGTGCTACGAGAAGGCGCTGCACGCGCAGCAGAAGACACGCACGGCGGCGCAGGCTTAAAGAGACGGCGGAGCCGCGGCTGTGGCGTAGCCCAGCCGCAGCAAGCTGAAATTGTCGGGCGCAGTTTCAAGCAAGGCGGCTGCGGCTGG
>JANOAY010000871.1:0-6706 GCA_031411375.1 Pedosphaera sp.
CCCAATCGTAGAATTTGATGACGGGTCCACCTTCAAAAGTGGTGGTTCCAGAAAACGGAATCGCGGTGCTGATGAGGTAGGTCTGATCGCCCCGGAAGGTGAAATTCGTTTCACCGTTTTCATTTACCAAGTGGTAATCAAGGACGAAAGCCGGTGCGACGGGCGAAGCCGTGTTCTGACCGGATGCCGCGAGCAGGGTGGCCTTGCGGGGGTCTTGGATATCTTTGACCGGGCGAATGGAGGCCAGTCGCGCCGTCTTTGAGCTTTGCTCTTGGACACTGGCGAGTGCGGGCAGCCATCGCGAATTTCCTGCCAGGCGGCTGGCGTCATTAGGTGGTCCAAATGATGCCGTGGTCTTGAGAGTGTTGGTCGCCAGCGGGAGTTCTTTCAACAACGGGGCCGCGCGGCGGTGTTCCACCGCTTCGATGAGAATGCGCCGTTGCAGGATGTTCTGGAATGATTTGCCCACGGCATTCGGCAGCATGGTGATGCCATTGGACTGGATGGCAGTGCCAAAGGCTTTGCCGTTCACCATCTTCATACCGCTGAAATTCAACTCAGTATCGACAAAATCAGGCTCGGCCATCGCCGCGCGTTTCCGGACATCCACCTCATGGTGCAGGAATTTGTCGTGTGCGGCAGGCGCGGCTCCTTCCAACTGTTCGGTGAGCATCTCCAACCGTGCGGCGGAACTCAAACCGAGCGTGACCGGATCAGCCGGGCGTTCGTGCAATACAACGTCGTGCTCCAGTCCGGCGGGAGTGTTTCGCAACCGGATCGAAGCCTTCAGATGAACAAAGCAATTGCTGAAAATGATTTCGTTGGGCGCGATGAGCCAGCCCACGGCATTCGTCACCACATCCAGCAAAACAGAGCGCCCGTCGGTGGGATCAAAGTAGTCTAAGGCCAGCGGCTGAAGGACGATGGTTTGACCTTTGGGCGTGGTGATTTTGATGCCATCGCCCAGCCAGATGTTGGCTGGCACGGAGACTTTGTGCGTGGTGCCGCTGGCCTCCGCTCCCGTTGCAGTGATTTGAAAAGCTGGGTTGGCCGGAATGAAATTTCCAGCACCGTCTTTCACGTTCAGGCCAGAACCAAGTTCCACGTAGGAATTGGTGGTCGCGGAGACACGCAAGGTCGCGGTGTTGGTCCGGAGCGTCACGGTCTGCCAATGGGTTTGGGTGGCCGTTCGTTTCACCGCAGCCCAAGGTTGTTTTTGCGGATCGGAAAACCGCGAGCGCGGGTCAGCCGCCGCAGCCATGTGGAAAGCCAAGAGAACCAAGGCAAAGTAGAGGATGTGCCGTTTCATAAGAATTTCCCGTGAGTGGAGATTGTTTACAAAGCATCAGGCTTTTCCGTCAATCAGATTTTTGCGTGACTTATTCACCGGAGTGTTATAGCCGGGTTTGGTTTGTGATTCCCTGACTTTCCTTCGGCCGGGAGGTGAACAGTAAATCAAAAGGCGCTTGGAGTTCGTCCAAGCGCCGGTGTCAGAACAGGAATGGCCTGTGCTTTTGTTTAAGCCATGAGCGGTTTTTTCGGAGACAGGCCGAACTCCTTGCGGATGGCCGCGTTTTCCGGGTCGGTGTGCGGCCACTCGGCATCGGCGGCGAGTTGGATCGCCACTTTGCGATCTTCGATGGACTTGAGCAGCGTCTTCAACTCAGCGCGCGTGCTCTGCGCGGCGCTGGCGCTGTCGGTCTGGGTGGCGCGGGCGGCAATCCACGCGGCGCGCAGGTTCTTGAGCTTCGTCACTTTGCCGGTGGTGATGCCGGGCAGGGTGTCGCTGCCGAGCTTGGTGATGAGGTTCTGCGAGGTCTGCAACAGGTTGGGCCGGTTGCCGTTGAGTTTCTTGCCCACGAAGTAGTCGTCGAGGGCGATGCGGTTGGTGCGCGCGTATTTCTGCTTCGCGGCTTTCTGGACTTCCTGCATGGCGGCCAGCAGGAGATGCGCGGCCTTGTCATCGGCGGCGGTGGCGGTCTTCGTCGCGGTGCTATGCTGCACGGCGGCGGCGGCTTGGGCGCGGGCCTCGTCGGTGTCCTCGATGAGGTCGGTGACGAAGGCGGCGCTGATTTCACGGGCTGCGAGCGGCGGGGCATAGTCCGCGTTTTGCGCGGCTTCGGCGACGCTTTCGGCGTTCGTGAGTTTTTGCAGGTGGGCCAGATTGAGCAGGCCACGCGGGCGTTTTACTTTTGCTGCCGGAACCGGTGCGGCCACGGCGATGCTATCTGTGTTGTCGATCATACTATTTTTTTTGACTTTGCGGCTTTTCAGAGCCGCGATGTTTCCCGATGAATGTCTCCAGTGGCACACGCCGTGGGGACGGTGGAGCTTTTAGCAACGGCAATGCCAAGTTAGGTGCACCGGTGGAAAGTTAAGGGGTTGGTGTAGGAGAATAGCCGTCTGACGTAGGAATTTAGGGATCTGCGGTCGAAAATTAGGAGGTCGCGGACAAAAGTTAAGACAGTACTGTCCAAAGTTAGAACAGTGCGGACGAAAATTAAGGATCAGCGGACTAAATTTAAGGGTTTGCCGTGGAAAATTAGGGGTTAGCGGAGGAAAGTTAAGGGTCGGCAGATGAAAATTAGCGGGTCGCGGAGCAAAGATAAGAAGTTGAAGAATGGAATTGATGGCGTCATCACGCGCACCATCCCAACCTTCAAGAGGTTCGTGGTCTGAAGATCGAGTTGGGCAGCCGCATGGCCGCTCCACGAACGGTCAGTGCAGCGCGCCTACTTCTTCTTGAACAAATCCTTCACCGCGTCCTTGGCGCTGTTCAGCGTCTCGGCGGCCTTGCCCGCCGCGCCGGGGGCGTTCTCCGCCACGGCTTTGGTCGTGGCTTCGAGCACCAGCGTCAGCACGCGCTGGCCGAGTTCTGCGCCGGTGATGCCTTCCGGTCCCTGGCCGAGATTCGTGAGTTTCAATTCCGGCAAGGTCACAGTGTAAGTGCCGACGATGGGCACGGTGGCGTGGACTTTCGCACCGGTGATGAGGAACTCATCCACCTGCAATTTTTTCTGCGCGCCGCCTTTGCCGTCGTCCTTGGACGGGGCGTCGCCGGGCTTCTTTTCGCCGCCGAGGTTGTCCAAGATTTTTTCCAAATTGCTGCCGGTGAGGCCGGTCTTCTCGAACGTGATCTCCGGGCCTTCGACCTTGATCGAGCGGATGACCACTTTGTCGCCGAGCAAGGACTTCGGGACGATGGAGACGTGCGCGGTGCCAACCTTGATGGCTTGGGGCGACTTGTAGCCCTCGGGATTGCCGATGATGAAGTCCTTGAGCGTGCCACTGCCGCCCAGTACTGACACCGTCGCGCTGCCGAGTGTGACCGGCACCTTGGTCACGGCGGGGCCGACGCGCTCGACGCCCGACTTGATGATGTTGCCGAGGTAGAACAGGCCGACGAGCAGGAGCACGACGACGAGGAGAATCAGCGCAACCGCGATGCGAATGAGTTTTTTCATGCGCGGCGAAAGTAGCGAAAGGCGGGGTGCGAGTGAAAGCGGGGAATTGTCCCAGGTGCGCGGTGGCTTTGGTCGCGCGGCGACCATCTTTTTTTAGTGGGGCAGCCGGGACGGCTGCTCCACTACCATGGACAACGGCTCGCAGCGCGAGCCGTTCCACCAACCGCTACGAGAAGCGCTCGCCGGCGCGGAGCGGGTGACCGGCGAGGAATGGCGCGGCGGTCAGACGCTTGCCGCCTTCGCGCTGAAGTTCGAGCAGACCCAATGCGCCTTCACCACACGCCACCGTCAGGCCGTCGCGGTTGGCGGAAAGAATTTCGCCCGGTGCGCCCTTGGCATCCTCCACCATTTCCGCCCGCCAGATTTTCAGCAGCGTGGGCGTCGGTTCGGTTTGCAGAAACGAAAACGTCCCCGGCCACGGTGTCAGGCCGCGCACGCGGTTCCACAGCACGCTGGCGGGCTGCGACCAGTCGAGGCGACCGTCTTCCTTTTTGATCTTCCGCGCGGAGCTCGAACCTTCCGCCGGCTGCGGTTGCGGAATGATTTTCCCCGCGACGTAATCAGGAATGGTCCGCGCCAGCAGCGCGCCGCCGAGTTGCGCGAGGCGGTCGTGGAGCGTCTGTGAATTGTCCTCTGCGGTGATCGTCGTGCGCGCCTCGCTCACGATGGCTCCGGTGTCGAGTCCCGCGTCCATCTTCATGATGGTCACGCCGGTCTCGGCGTCGCCGTTCAGGATGGCCCATTGAATTGGCGCGGCTCCGCGATACTTCGGGAGCAGCGAGGTGTGGACGTTCAGGCAGCCGTGGCGTGGCACGTCGAGCAACGCTTGCGGGAGAATCTGTCCGTAGGCCGCGACCACGATGAGGTCGGGCGCGAGCGAGCGCACTTGCTCAATGAATGATTCCTCGCGCGCGCGTGCTGGCTGGAGCACCGGGAGATTTTTCTGCAACGCCAGTTCCTTCACGGCGGACGGTTGCAGTTTCAGATCGCGGCCCTTGGGCTGATCCGGCTGCGTGACCACGGCGGAAATGTTCCACGCCGGTTCGGCGAGCAAGGCTTCGAGCACCGTGGCCGCAAGGGGCGGCGTGCCCATGAAAATTAGTGAGAGCATGACATGATGGACGCACCTTGCAGATGTGTTGTCCAAACCGGCGGGAGCACCGAACAGCCATGTCCGGTGATGCCGGCCCGGCCAGAACCGCCGATTTTTTCCGGGCGCATGAACAGCGGACTCGGCGGTCCGCTGCTCCGCACGCGGAGAAACTCGCGGCTCATCACTTCGTCACGGCCAGCGTGGCGATGACGTCGAGGACGTTGCGCAGCACGTTGAGCGGAGCCTGCGTGGAGTCAATGTGATGCACCAGCTTCGGGCCGTAGAAATCGAGCACCGGCTTGGTCTCCAGCTCGTAGGTCTCGAGGCGCTGGCGGATCACGTCGAGGTTCGCGTCGTCGAGGCGGTTCTCGCGCAGCGCGCGGCGTTGCAGACGTTCGACCATTTTCTGCATGTCCACGCAGGCGAGGTGGAAAACGGCGCGCACGTCGAGCGTGTCCTTGAGAATCTCCGCCTGGCGCGGATTGCGCGGAATGCCGTCGAGCACCAGCGTGTCGTGGTCAGGGTCAAAGTTGCGGTTGATGGTGCTGGCCTCGATGTTCCGCCGCCACAGGTCAATCGTCGGCTCGTCCGGCACGAGCTGGCCCCGGCTGGAATAATCTACGAAGGTGCGCCCCAGCGGGTCGGTGATGCGGAGGTTGCGGAAGGCGTCGCCGCACGCGAAGTGGAACAGGCCGGGAATGGTGCCGAGGATTTTGCCCTGCGTGCCTTTGCCCGAACCGGGCGCTCCGAACAACAAGACCGTGCGATATTTCATGGCTCAACTTTCTTCACTGCGGGCGTGGCGCTTCGGCCTTCGTTCTTCGACGCCGCTCAGGTGTCCTTGTGCTTGACCGTGACTTCGTAAATTTCGCTGAACGGAATCATCACGTCCTCGGTGGCGACGCCTTTGCGAATCTGGAGAAAGATTTCGTTCGCCTCGACTTTGCTCAGGCGCTGGCCGGTGTATTCGCCGCGCGCGGATTTGACGACGATGACCTTGTCCTTCTCCGCCTCGCCGGGCACGACCTTCAAAAAGCCCGCGAACTTCGTCTCGAAGAAGCGGCGGTTGAACGTGGTCTGGCCGCGCGCATACACGACGGGCTTGGGCAGCACCGGCTGCGCGGGCGCGTGCTCGACCGGCGCGGCTTCTTCCACCACGGGCGCTTCCTCGACGGGGGCGGCTTCCTCCACCGGCGCTTCGTAGGCCTTCTGCCGATGTGTCGGCAGGGCGAGAAACAAGGCCGGGCCGAGGAACGGCAGAATCGCCGCGACCGCCGCGACCATCATCGGCGGGCGCTGGCGGAAGATGCCGATTTCAAACCCCGCGTAAATGTTCGCCGCATAGACCAGCAGCAGCAGCGTGATCATGATCGGCGAGGCGAAGAGGCTGCCGCCCTGCGGACGATCCAGGCGCGGTGGCATCACGAGACGCGGGCGGCGATCCGCCGAGGTGCTGGAAGACTCGAAGTCAGGATCGAGAAAGACGTTGGCGAAGAACTGCGCCTGCCGGTCGCGGTGGTTGGAAAGTTCGCGCAAAGTTTTCTGGGAAAGTTTCGCCCACGGCACGTTGGTATAGACCGGATTGTCCACGCTGCCTTCGAGCGCGACCTGGATGTGCTGGTCTTTGAACGAGACGAGCCGGCCGCTGACCTTGCCGCCATTCTCAAACTCCAAGGTCGTGGCCGGCACCTGCGCGAACAACGGCCACGCCGCAAGCACCAGCCAGCAAACTACGCATCGGAACAACATGATGGGTCTGGATTAACAAAGCACTTTCGGCAACGGAAGAAAAAATCCCGGAACACAGCGGTGCCGGGCGCATCTGGACACGGTTGGCGAACGGCGGCGGCCAGGTGGGAGGCCTCGCGCTGCGAGGCCGGGGTCCACGACGCGGGCCGGGTCTCGCCTCGCAGCGCGAGGTTTTCCACCTCCGCGTCAGCGCAGCGCTTCCGCCAGTTCTTCCACGATCCAGTTCTGCCGCCGCGCGCCCAGCCGGTCCGCCGCCGCGCCGTGCTCGAGGACGGCGTGACGCAGCGCGGCGAGCGGATCACGTTGCAACATCGGCTGCGCGAGCCAGCCGATCAGGTAGCCCCCGAGCAAATCGCCGCTGCCGCCCTGGGCCAGGCCGTCGTTGCCCGAGCTGTTCACG
>JANOAY010000872.1:0-2987 GCA_031411375.1 Pedosphaera sp.
TTCCAGCCTGCCAGTGAGCCGTGGCTTCCAGCCCGGCGGGAGAAAGCGAAGACAAGAGAGGCGTGTCGATAATTTTCAAGCGCACGGCGAGGCCAGGCTTTTTTCCGGGCGGCTGGAAGCCGGCCCTCACTGGCAGGCAGGATGCCTGCCGCCACGTTCACATGTTGAACTCCGGCCCCAAATAAATCTCCCGCGCCTTGGGATCGTTCAACATCGCCTCACCCGTGCCTTCGTACACCACTTCGCCTTTGTGGATGAGGTAGGCGCGGTCCACGAGCTTCAAGGTCTCGCGCACGTTGTGGTCGGTGATGAGGATGCCCAGCCCGCGCTCTTTCAACTTGCGGATAATCTTCTGCACCTCGTACACGGCGATGGGGTCAATGCCCGCGAACGGTTCGTCGAGCATGAGCAGCTTGGGACTGGTGACGAGCGCGCGGGTGATTTCCAGCCGCCGCTTCTCGCCGCCGCTCAACATGTAAGCACGGCTCTTGGCGAGCGAGGTGAGGTCGAGTTCCTCCAGCAGATACTTCAAACGCACTTCGCGCTCGTCGCGGCCCATTTTGCACGTCTCAAGAATCGCGAGAATGTTTTGCTCGACCGTGAGCTTGCGGAAGACGGACGGCTCCTGCGTGAGATAACCCATGCCGAGGCGCGCGCGCAGGTGCATGGGCTTGCGCGTCACGTCCGCGTCTTCAAATTTCACCGCGCCCTGATCAGGCCGCACCACACCGACGACCATGTTGAAGGTGGTGGTCTTGCCCGCGCCGTTCGGGCCGAGCAGGCCCACGATTTCGCCGGCCTGCACGTTGATGGAAACGCCGTTCACCACGGCGCGTCCGCGATAGGCTTTGATGAGTTGCTCGGTGCAGACGAGTGACATCACTTCGTGGGCGGCGGGTTCTTGGGCTGGTCCGCCGCGTTGGTGGAACTGCGGTTGGTGGAGGAAACGGACTTCAAAGCCTCGGCGTTGATGTGCGTGATGGCACCGAAGGTTTTAATCCTGTCGTTGCGCCGGTCGTAAATGATGGCGGTGCCTTCCTGTATGCCCTCGGGCAAAATGACGTAGGGCAGCGGGCGGTTCGTGTCCGCCGGATCAAACGGGCCCACGAGCGTGACCCATTCATTCGTGGCGGTGTAGATGGCGTAATTCCCGCGCGCGTGTTTCTCCCCGCTGTCCAGCGCGACGTGTCCGTGTGCGATCAGTTCCTCGGGCTGCCGGTTGGTGCCGAGCTTGCCCGTCAGCCAGTCGCACCGCAGGTAGGTGACGGGATCGTTGGTGCGCCGGGGCGGGTAGGTGACGAGCACGTTGTTGCTGTAGAGCACCTCGTAGCTCTTGAGGTTCAAAATGTTGACGACCGAGGTGATGGTGAGGCCGGGGCGCGCGGGCGGGATTTCCATCTCCGCGGCGCTCAGGCGCGCGGTGGCGAGGAGTGTCACAGCCAGCAGCGGTTTCATTTTGTTGGTCGAGTTTTTCGACGGCGTGTTCGTTCTGATTTCCATCCAAGTGAACGTGTTGCTGCGGAGAATAAGCAGCTCGTTGGTCTGTTGCCAAAGGAATCCCGTGCCGGTCACGAACAGCCGGTCGTCCGCCGTGCGGAAGAAGACTTTCTCATCGCCGCTGACCTGGCGCGAGTTGAGGTTCACCTCCGCTTCGTGCGCGGTGGCGGACCATTCAAGGTTTGTCCCGTCCTTGTTGTAAAAATCAATGCGCGCCTGCGCGAGCGCGGCGAGGTTGTTCGTGAGCAACTGATATTCCTTGGCCGTGACCACCGACTTCTTCCGCGCCACGCCGGTCGTGAGCGGCCAATACTCGGGATACATGAAGTCCTTCCCTACGCCCGTGCGCGGAATCTGCGCACACGCCAGCCACGCGGCGAAGACAAACAACGCGGCAAATGCGAGAACAGGAAATGCGGTGTGGCGTGGGCGGGAGAATGCTGTCGGAGTGGAAGCGCGTTCTCCCTCACCCCGGCCCTCTCCCGCTGGGAGAGGGGGAAAGTCAGGCGGCGTGCGGCGAATCGAACGCGCTCGTTGGTGGTGAGGCTGCGTGCCGCTCTCCCTCTCCTCTGGGGAGAGGGCCGGGGTGAGGGAGAAGCGTCGCAACTTCTGTCGTTGCATTACTCTCGCCATCAGCCTCTGAAAAAAATTCTTCACGCCATGTAATCGCGCACGATTTGCTCCCACCGTCCCTGCGCCTGGAGAATCATCGTAATGACCTCGCGCACCGCACCGTGACCGCCGCGCAACTGCGTCACGTAATGCGCCTGCGCCTTGGCTTCTTCGATGCCATTCGCCACCGCCACCGCGCAGCCCGCGCGGCGCAACAGACACAAATCCACCACGTCATCTCCGACGAAGCAGACCTCGTCCCAGTTCACGCCTGCTGCCGCCATCATGCGCTCTGCCGCCGCGACCTTGCTGACTTTTTCCTGACTGAGAAAATCGATCTTCAGTTCCTCCGCCCGCCGCGTCGTGATGATCGAAGGCCGCGCTGAAATCCAACCCATCTTAAAGCCGCACTTGCGCCACAGCACCATGCCGAGTCCGTCCTGAATGCTAAACTGCTTGTACTCGCCATCGCTGGTGATGAACACGCTGCCATCGGTCAGCACGCCATCCACATCGGTGAGGAGCAGACGCACGCGTTTGAGTCTGTCATCAAGGCTGAGACGCGAAGCCTTCGTAGATTGTTTCCGACCTTGGACTTTGGACTTTGGACTTCGAACCAACTTCACCGCACCGCCTCCCGCACCTGCAATAGCGTCCTCACGAGCGCGGCCATCTCGGCGAGCGGAACCATGTTCGGGCCGTCGCTCAGGGCTTTGTCGGGATTCGGATGTGTCTCGACGAACACGCCGTCCGCGCCCGCCGCGATGGCGCAGCGCGCGAGCACGGGCGCGAATTCCCGCTGCCCGCTCGACTTGTCGCCGCCGCCGCCCGGCTGTTGCACCGAATGCGTCGCGTCAAAAATCACCGGGAAACCGTAG
>JANOAY010000873.1:0-2928 GCA_031411375.1 Pedosphaera sp.
GCCGGCCAGTGAGCCGTGGCTTCCAGCCCGGCGGAACGAACGCACTCTCTTGAAAGGCGTGTGGAAATTTATCAGGCGTGCCGACTGGTCCGCGCTTTTCCGGGCGGCTGGAAGCCGACCCTCACGGGCAGGCAGGATGCCCGCCGCCACAAAACAAAAGAACGCCGGCGTGGTGATTCCACGCCGGCGTTTCGTTTCAGAAAACCTTCCCGCTCAGTGCTTCAGAATCACTCCGCACGCCACGCGCGGCCCGGCGTTGCCCGCCGGCTGGCCGGAGAGATCATCCGCGTTCGCGTGGACGATCACGCCACGACCGATGATCGAGTTCGGGCCGTCGAAAGTAATGTGTGCGTCGATGGCTTCATAGGTGGCGTTCCCCGCCGCGTCCGCCGTGATGTTGCCGAAGTCACCCGCATGGCGCATCGCGTCCGTCGGCCCGCCGTGCTTCATGCCGCCGGGATTGAAGTGGCCTTTCGCGGACATGGCGTCCGGCGCGGAGCAGTCGCCCACTTCATGAATGTGAAAGCCGTGCAGCCCCGGCGTGAGTCCGCTGACCTTGGCGACGACGCGCACGCCTTTCGCCGTCTCGAAGAAGTCCACCTTGCCCTGCACCTTGTTGTTCGCCGTGGGATTCAGTTCCGCCCGCGCGTGCCGTCCGCTGTGGTGCGAGCCGGACTGGCAGCCGGTGAGAATGAATGCGCCCGCGAGAAGTGTGGCCGTGAGAATGGTCTTGATGCTTTGCTTCATAATATTCCTTGGTTGAATGTGGGCGTGGTTATCGCGCAAACGGAAACGCCGTGCAACTGGTTCGTGGAGCATCTCAACGATGTGGTGAGGCAGTGGTCCCGCTGCGACCAAACCGTAGTGGGGCAGCCGTCTCGGCTGCCACTCGTCCACTGGCCGTCCCGGCTGGTGGTTCTTCAGCCGGGACGGCCCAAGGACGAAGACAGGCGGGACGCCTGCCCCACTGAGCCATGGTCGCAGCGCGACCAATTCCACCAGCGTTGGTTTCAATCCTTCCTGCGCGCGGCCTTCGGCGGAGGCGGCGGCAGCGACTCGAAACGCACGCGATAGTTCGCCCCGGAAATTCCGTACGGTTTCAAAAATTCCTCCACCGGCGCACGAATGAAGATCGGCTTGCGTGTGAACGGATCGCGAAACGCCAGACCCACCGCGCGCAAGGCCATGTCGTCCGCGTCCTCGCCGTAAAGTTCATCGCCGATGATCGGACAGCCCGACTGCGCGAGATGCACGCGAATCTGATGCGTGCGCCCGGTGTACGGCCGCGCCTCGATCAGATGCCGTCCGTGCGAACTGGCCAGCACGCGAAACGCCGTCTCGGTCGGCTTGCCCTCGGGATCCACGACTATGCGCCCAATATTTTGCGGGTCCGGCCCGAGGCTCAACTGGCACGTCCACTCCTTCTCCTTCGGCTCGCGATCCACGACGGCGAGATAAATTTTCTCCATGCGCCGCGATTCAAACATCTCCTCGAAGGCGTGCAGCGCGCCCTGGCTTTTCGCGAAGAGCATGATGCCCGTCGTCTCCGCGTCGAGCCGGTGGATGTATTTCAGATATTTGATGTTCCGCGAGCGCGCCCAAAAGTGGCCGGCCACGATGGAGGACATGAGCGCGGCCTGGAGATTCCAGCTCGTGTTTTGCCACGAGAGCGGCACGAGCATCCAGCCCGCCGGCTTGTCAATCGCGAGGATGGAGCGATCCTCGTAAAGAATCGGGATGCGGACCTCGCGCGAGAGTTCGATGTGACTGGTCTTGGCCATAGGAAAAATTTTTACGCGACGGCGGCGATGCGGAATTCGCTGACAATGCCGGCGATGTTTAATTGCACTTTATCCCCCTGCTTCCGTCCCACGATCTGCTGGCCGAGCGGCGACGACGGCGTGATGACGAGCACTTCTTCCTCACCGTGCATCACTTCAGTACCGCCCGCGCGCGGGCCGATGAAGTAGAAATTGCTCCCGCGCTTCGCCTTCAATTCCACGAACGCGCCCACCGCGATTTCATCCGTGGCCGTGAACGCGCGGAGCGGCAGCGCCTCGAATTCCTCGATAGCCTGCACGGTTTCCGCCGCCTGCTTGGACTGGCCGCGCGCAAGGTAGGAAGCCTCCAGCCCGCGCGTGTCGTATTTGTTCTCGGCCTTGCTCGACTCGTGCGTGGCCTCGGCATGCGCGGTGCGCGCGGCCTTGGCGTACATCTCCAGACCAGCCCGGAGCTGGGCGATGATTTTCTGGATGAGCGCGCGTTTCTCCGCCGTGGTGTTCAACACGCGCGGAGTCTGCGGCAAAGGCATGGCCGGTGGCAACGGGCGGCGATTGGTCGCCGCCGTCTTGAATCACTCGCCGTTACTTGGACGGCGCAGCCATCGGCGTCTGCCCGGTGGCGAGGCGCAGGGCGATCTGCTTGTCAATTTCTCCGGCGAGATCGAGGTCGGAATTTCTCATCTTCGTGCGGACCTGCGTGGTCACGCGCGACATCTTCGCGTCCACGGACTCGACTTTCACGAGCACGGTGCGCGTATCCACTTTCGCCGTGAGCGTGGACTGCATCAGGTCTTCGTGAATGACCGTGCCGTTCGCCGCGAGCACGTCCTTCGCCGCCGCCCAGGTGGTGAGCACGGGGCGCTCATAGACGCGGACGATTTTGTCCTTGGTCAGCGGGTTGCCGGCCATCTTGCGGTTGTCCACGGTGCTCACGCAGCCGGCGACGAGCAGGGCCAGCGTGCAAACGGTCAAAGTCCAGAAAGAGTTTTTTCTCATGCCCGGCGATGCAAACAGAACGGCGCGCAGCGTCAAGCTTCGAGCCGTCGGGCTTGTTCAAGAGTTGTTCACCACGAGGCAGACTGCTCGCGCTGCGAGCAGTCGGGCCGCGCAGAGTTCGTAGGTGACGACGTAAGGAGTCTCCAACTGC
>JANOAY010000874.1:0-2430 GCA_031411375.1 Pedosphaera sp.
TTCCAGCGCGGCCAGCATGGCGATCACGCCCGCGACATTTTCCGTCCCCGCGCGACGCAGCTCCTCCTGCGGGCCGCCGCGAATGAGCGGCACCACCGACAGGCTCGCCGGCACTTTCAAAAAGCCGACGCCGCGCGGCCCGCCAAATTTATGCGCCGCGCCCGTCACCCAGTCGCAGTCGCCGAGGCCGCGCGCGGGGAGCTTGCCGATCCACTGCGCGGCGTCGCAGAGAAAGGGCGTCTGGTGGACGCGGCAGAGCTGGTTGATTTCCTCCCACGCCTGCAACGCGCCGGTCTCGTTGTTCGCGGCCATCACGGCCACGAGCGCGGGACGCTTTTTGCGGAACTCGATTTCGAGCCAGTGCAGATCCGTCACGCCGTCGCGGTTCACGGGGATGAGTTTCAACTTCTCGCCAAAATAGAACTGCGCCGGCTCCAGCACGCACGGGTGCTCGGCGGCGGAAACCCACACTTCGGCGTCTGGCTTCTTGGTGCGCGCGACATGATGCAGCGCGGTGTTGTTCGACTCGGTCGCGCCGGAGGTGAAGACAATTTCCGTCGCGTGACAGCCGAGGAACGTCGCGAGTTTCTCTCTCGCCACGGTTAGCAAATGATCCGCGCGCGCGCCGAGCCGGTGCGGGCTGGAGGGATTGCCGGGAAATTTCGCGGTGACTTCGAGCCACGCGTTCCGCGCCTCGGGCAGCAACGGCGTGGTCGCGTTATGGTCGAAGTAGATCACGGCGCGATTTGAGCGGCGGCGCGTTAGGGAGGCGAGAGTTTTGTTGAACTCCAACTGCACGCCGGTAGCGTCGCGCGCGTGGATTCCGGCAAACCCAAGACTCTGTTCTACAAGCGTTCGACCTTCGTCACGCACCTGCCGGTGGACTGTCTCTACTCGCGCTCGCACTGCTGGCTCGCGCGCCAGCCGGACGACACTTGGCGCATCGGTCTCACCAAGTTTGCCACGCGCATGTTGGGCGACATGGTGGATTACGGCTTCGAGACCGGCGTGGACGCGACGGTGGAAGTTGGACAAATCGTCGGCTGGGTCGAGGGCTTCAAGGCCATCTCGGATGTCTATTGCGTGGCGGCGGGAAATTTTCTCGGCAGCAACCCGGCGCTGCGCGAAAAAATTTCGCTCGTGGATAAACAACCTTACGCCGAAGGGTGGCTCTACGCCGTGCGCGGCACGCCGGACGAACGCTGCCTCGACGTGAACGCCTACCGCGATCATCTCGACCGCGCGATTGATTTGATCCTCTCGAAGCAGAAAGCTGAAAGCACATGAGTCCAAAATCTCGCTACATCATGATTGGCGGCTTCCTCGGCGCGGGGAAAACTACTTCGGTCGCGCGGCTCGCCGAGCGATTGACGAAGCAGGGACTGCGCGTCGGACTCATCACCAACGATCAAGGCAGCGAACTTGTGGACACGGCGATGCTGCGCTCGCGCGGTTTTGCCACGGAGGAAATCCCCGGCGGCTGCTTCTGCTGCCGGTTCAACTCGCTCGTGGACGCGGCCAAGAAGCTCGACACCGCCACGCGCCCTGACGTGTTCATCGCCGAGCCGGTGGGCAGTTGCACGGACTTGGTGGCGACGGTGACGTATCCGCTGCGGCGGATTTACGGAGACAGTTTTTCCATCGCGCCACTGAGCGTGCTGGTGGACCCGGTGCGTGCGGCGCGTGTCTTCGGCTTGGAGGACGGTGGAAAGTTTTCGGAGAAGGTGCTCTACATCTACCGCAAGCAACTGGAGGAAGCCGACCTCATCGTTATCAACAAAGCGGAGTTGGTGGAAGCGTCGCGGTTGGAAAAACTGCGCGCAAAATTGGCGGCAGAATTTCCTCGCGCCCAAGTCATCACCGCCTCCGCACGCAGCGGCGCGGGGCTTGAGGAGTGGTTCGCGCGCCTCGATTCCGCCGAACAAATCTCGCGCGACACCATGCCCGTGGACTACGCGCTTTACGGCGAAGGCGAGGCGCTGCTCGGCTGGCTGAATGCGACCGTGGCCGTGCGCGGCGTGCGCGGTGAGTTCGATGGCAACCAGGCCGTACGCGCCTTGTGTCACTCGCTGCAACGCCGTCTGTCTGAAGCAAAGGCCGAAGTCGCGCACCTGAAAATGACGTTGAGTCCCGATGAAGGCTTGAGCGATCTCGCCGTGATCAATCTCGTGCGGAACGATCACGTCCCCGAGCTTTCGCAGACGCTCTCCGCGCCCATCGCCAGCGCGCAACTCATCATCAACCTCCGCGCCGAAGCGGAGCCGCAGCGCCTGCGCGAGGAACTGACGGCGGCGCTGGCCGATGTGTTTGCCGAAGGCGGCGAAGTGCGCGCGATCCTCGATCATCTTGAATCCTTCCAGCCCGGCCAGCCGAACCCCACGCACCGGGATGTGATTGGTTCGTTGTAGTGGCGCGCGGCTCTCCAGAGCC
>JANOAY010000875.1:0-16394 GCA_031411375.1 Pedosphaera sp.
GTTTCCTGATCGATGAGTTCTTTCCGTTCATCGAGCAGAAGCACGGGATCAAGCTTTCCACGAATCCGGATGAAGGTTCCATCGGCGGGGCGAGCAGCGGGGCGATCTGCGCGTTCACGGCGGCGTGGGAGCGGCCGGATCGTTTTCGCCGTGTGTTCAGCAGCATCGGCACCTACGTCGGCCTGCGCGGCGGGAACGAATATCCGACGCTCGTGCGCAAGGTGGAGCCGAAGCCCATCCGCGTTTTCCTCCAGGACGGCGAAAATGATTTGAACATCTACGGCGGCGACTGGTGGATGGCGAACCAGGAGATGCAGCGCGCGCTGGTCTTCGCCGGCTACGACGTGAAGCACGCGTGGGGCACCGGCGCGCACGACGGCAATCAGTCCACGCAAGTTTTCCCCGACGCGCTGCGCTGGCTGTGGCGCGATTACCCGGCGGAGATCAAGGCCAACGCCGAACGCAAATCGAAGCAGAATGTGAATCAAGTCGTGAACACGGACACGCCGTGGGAACTGGTCGGCGAGGGCTACCAGTTCACGGAAGGCCCCGCCGTCAACGCCAAGGGTGAAGTGTTCTTCAACGATGTGGGCGCGAGCAAAACTTTCAAGGTCAGCCTCGACGGCAAGGTCACGGAATTTCTCGCCGACTCCAAGAAGGGCGATGGCCAGGCGTTCGGCCCGGACGGAAAACTTTACGCCAACGCCGGCACACAAGTTCTCGCGTGGGATGAGAGCGGGAAGAGCACGGTGGTCGCCGAGGGCTTTCGCGGGAACGACCTCGTGGTCCTGAAGAACGGAAACATTTACGCCACCGAGCCGGGCTGGGACGGCGTTTCGCCGAGCAAGATTTGGCTGATCAAAAACGGCGAGAAGAAGGTCGTGGACACCGGGTTGAAATTCTCGAACGGCCTCACCGTCTCGCCCGACCAGACGCTGCTCTACGTGGCCGACTCAAAATCGCACTGGGTTTTTTCCTACCAGATCCAGGCCGACGGCACGCTGGCGCACAAACAGAAATACTATTGGCTGCACGTCCCCGACACCGCTGACGACAGCGGCGCGGACGGGATGCGTGTGGATCGCGACGGGCGGCTCTACGTGGCCACGCGGATGGGCATCCAGTTCTGCGATCAGCCGGGCCGCGTGAACGGCATCCTCCCCACGCCAAACGGCAAGGCGGCGAACCTGGCCTTCGGCGGCGCGAACTTCGACACCCTGTTTGTCTGCGCGGGCGACAAAGTTTTCAAACGCCAGGTGAAGGTGAAGGGCGCGCAGGCGTGGGACGCGCCGAACCGTCCGAAGCCGCCGGGCTTGTGATTGAGATTTTGCGTCCGGTGTCTTGAGCATTTGCCGGCCCGACTCTGCGCTTGCCCGCCGCGCGCCGATGCGGCCAAACTCCGGCCCTCAAAATTTATGGCTCAAGCATTTCCGAAAATTAAATCGATCCGTTACGAAGGCGCGAAATCCAAAAACCCGCTCGCCTTCAAGCACTACAACCCCTCCGAGAAGATCGAGGGCAAGACCATGGAGGAGCACTTCCGCTTCTCGGTCGTGTACTGGCACACCATGTGTGGCGCAGGCGCGGACATGTTCGGCATGCCGACGGCGATTCGTCCGTGGGAAAAAGGTCTGAAGGGTCTCGACCTCGCCAAGGCGCGCGTGCCGGTCTTCTTTGAAATCACCAAGAAGCTCGGCGCTCCCTACTACGCGTTCCACGACCGCGATGTCGCGCCGCACGGCAAGTCGTTGCGCGAGTCGAACAAGTATCTCGACACCATCGTGGCGCTGTTGAAAGAGCAGCAGAAGGCCACGGGCATCAAGCTCCTCTGGGGCACGGCGCAGCTCTTCGTCCATCCGCGTTACGCGCACGGCGCGAGCACGAGCTGCAATGCCGACGTGTTTGCCTTCGGTGCCGCGCAGGTGAAGAAGGCCATCGAAGTGACGCACGAACTCGGCGGCGAAGGCTACACCTTCTGGGGCGGGCGCGAAGGCTACTCCACGCTTTGGAACACGGACATGAAGCGCGAGCTGGATCATCTCGCGAAGTTCCTGCACATGGCCGTGGACTACAAAAAGAAGATCGGCTTCAAGGGCCAGTTCTACATCGAGCCGAAGCCGAAAGAGCCGACCAAGCACCAATACGATTCCGACGCGGCGGCGTGCCTGAACTTCCTGCGCGAATACGATCTCATCGATCACTTGAAGCTGAATCTCGAAACCAACCACGCCACGCTCGCGGGCCATTCCATGCAGCACGAAATGGAAGTGGCGGGCGCGGCGGGCGCGCTCGGCAGCATTGATGCGAACACCGGCGACCTGCTCCTCGGCTGGGACACGGATCAGTTCCCCACGGACATTTACCTCACCACGCAGTGCATGTTGAGCATCCTGAAATACGGCGGCCTCACCACCGGCGGCGTGAACTTCGACTCCAAGGTGCGGCGCGAGAGCATCGAGCCGGTGGACCTGTTCCACGCGCACATCGGCGGCATGGACGCCTTCGCGCGCGGCCTGAAAATCGCCGCCGCCATCCGCAAGGACGGACGCCTCGCCAACTTCGTGAAGCAACGCTACGCGTCCTGGGACAAGGGCCTGGGCAAGAACATCGAGGCGGGCAAGGAGAGCTTTGAATCGCTCGAAGCCTACATGCTCAAGAAGGGCGAAGCCGACGCGAACACCAGCGGCGGCCAGGAATATCTGGAGAACTTGATCAACGAGTTCATCTGAATCATACGAGGATCAATCCTCGGGTCGTTCTCACAGCGGCGCTTTTCGGAGTGCCGCTGTTTTTTGTCAGGAGTGCGGACTCGCGGATGGAAGGACGACGGTGGCGGCGTGTGATGGAACTTTCCTGTCGTCTGCTCTCCGGCCCGTGTCGTGTGTTCTTCCGTTCCTGTCGCATGACACCGGTTCCGACTTCACCGTCGGCGTGTCCGCGTCATGTGACAGCCACACGCCGTCATGTGACACGCGTCTCGCGTCACTGCCTCTCCGTGTCCCGCCACCTGACGCCCGGCTCGCGTCATGTGACGCCAGTGCCGCGTCACATGGTGGACTCCTGAAACACATGACGCCGACTCCGCGCCATGTGACATCAGCACCCAAGACACTGGCGGCGGCCCGCCGTCACATGGCTGACGGCTGCCGTCACGTGACCCCGGCCCGCCGCCATGTGACGACGGACTGGAAGCACGCGACGCCAGGCTGGGAGCATGTGACATGAGTCCAATGTCATGTGACATCAGAAAAAAATCACATGGTTTTGGTCCGGGTTCACATGGCCTGCCGCTGGCAACTCACGCAAATTGAGCCACATCCTGTAAACGTCGGGCTTTTCCCCTCGAAAGCCGGAAAAGGGGCCATGCGCCGGCTTTGTGAGCCGTTGTCCGGGTGTCCAGCCTTCAAGGGGAAAAACAAAGCGGCGGTCATTTCTGACCGCCGCCTGTTGCGGAAACTCTTTCCCAAAGACGCCTTACGACTGCTCCAGCGTGCCGTAGGTGAGCGGCTTCACTTCCTTGCCACTGCCGTCGGTGATCTTGCGCGTCTTCTCGTCGAAGAGGCACATGATGTTCAGGCGCTCGGACATTTCGGCGAGCGAGATGACCGTCTGCACGCGGATGGCGAGGTCAATGCCCGCGTTCGGCTGCTTGTTCGCGCGGATGCTGTCGAACCAGTTCTTCTCATGCACGCGGATGTCCTCGGGCTGAAGGCCCTTGAACTGTTGCGGCTCGACGTCTTCCGCCGCCCAGCGTTCGGGCAACAGGTCGAGGCTCTGGCCTTGGTCGGCGAGCTTGAGCGTGGCCTTGTGGCCGTGAATCTCGAAGCCGGGACTGGAGGCGTTCACCGAGCTGGCGGTCACGTTCAGGATGTAGCCGCTCGGGAATTCCGCCGTGAGCGTGACGTGCTCCGGCACGTCGCGAATCGGCGTGCCCGGCTGCTTCTTGTCCGTGAGCACGTTCTTCGAGCCGACGCTGGTGACGCGGCTGGGGAATTCGGGATTGCCCGACGCGAGCATGAGCGGATGCAGACGATGCGGCACGAGGTCGCCGAGCAAACCGCCGCAGTAGGGGTAATACTTGCGCCAGCGATGGAAATGGTCGGCGGCGAGGTCGCGGTTGGATTTGATATCAATGCGCTTCTTCACCGCGCCCAGCCACATGTCGAAGTCGAGCGTCTCGGGCGACACGAGCTTATCAATGTCGTAGTTCCATTCGCCCTTCGGATTGTTGCGGCAATAGAAGCCCTGGCTCCAGACGAGCTGGCCGATCTTGCCGCCCTTGATGAGTTCCGCCGCCTTGTGCCAGCCGCCGGCGGAGCAGCCCTGCGAACCGACCTGGAGAATCTTGCCGGTCTTCTTCACCACGTCATGCACGCGGAAGGCTTCATCGAGGTAGCGCGTCATGGGCTTCTCGCAATAGACATGCTTGCCGGACTCCATCGCGTCGCAGGCGATGTTCGCGTGCCACACGTCGTGCGTGGCGACGACGACGGCATCAATGTCTTTGCGTTCGAGCAGCTTGCGGTAGTCCGAATAGACGTCGGCTTCCTTGAGCGGGCTTTCGAGCTTCTTGGCGTAAGGGAATTCGTGATTGCCCGCCATCCAGTCGCGACGCGCTTTGAACAGGTCGCAACCGGCGGCCACGACGACGTTGTTGTCGCCGGCCTTCTCCTGAATGCCCTTGAAGTGATTGATGCCGATGCCGAAGCCAACGCCGACCACGGCGACATTGATGCGGTCATTCGCGCCGATGACCTTGCCGGTCGAGGGCGCGGTGTTCTGGCCATAGACCGGCGTCTTGATGATGCCGGTGGCGGCGACGGCGGCGCCGACCGTGGCGGTTTTCTTGAGGAAGCTCCGGCGGGATTCGCCGGCCAATGAAGTCTGTTCTTTTTTCATAAAAATTCTTTCGTTCGTTAATCTTTCAGGGCGTGCGCGCGAGCCTAACGAATGACGGCAGGCGGTCAAATTTTTTCCCGGTGTGGCGTTTATGCGGGGTGCCACTTGGCACTTGCCCCGGAGCGCGGCTGTGTCCCGCGCCGGGCGGGACCAACCGCAGCACGCTGCCACGACCGGGCGCGTGGTTTCGGGTCAGGCCGCTGCGGCTGGTCCTGTGGACACAGCCACGCTCCGTCCAACGGGCCAACTGAAACCTTGAAAGCCTCGGACTCAAAGTTAGCATCATGCCGTTCATGAAAGGCATCATCTTGGCCGGCGGCGCGGGTGCTCGGCTGATTCCGAACCGGTGCATTGCCATCAATCCGCGCTGGAACGGGCAGCCCGACTGACGCCCAACTTTCCATGATGAACCTTCTCGTCACCGGCGGCGCAGGCTTCATCGGCTCCAACCTCATCCGCCGGATCATCACCCGGCCCGAGGTCGCGAAGCTCGTGAACCTCGACTGCCTGACCTACGCCGGCACTCTGCGCAATGTCGAGACCGTGGCGAGGCACCCCAACTACGTTTTCGAGAAGATCGATCTCCGCGACCAGCCGGAAGTGCGGCGCGTCGTGCAACAGCATGACATCACCCACGTCCTGCACCTCGCCGCCGAGTCACATGTGGATCGTTCCATCACCGGTCCCGGCGATTTCATTCACACGAACATCGTCGGGACGTTCCATCTGCTCGAAGCCTGCCGCGCCGCGTGGTTGGATTCGTCCTTCGCCCTTCGTCATTCGTCCTTGTCCCCGCGCTTCCTCCACGTCTCCACCGACGAAGTGTTCGGCAGCCTCGGCCCGACGGGCCATTTCACCGAGGCGACGCCGTACGCGCCGAACTCGCCCTACGCCGCGAGCAAGGCCGCGAGCGACCTGCTCGTGCGCTCCTACCGGCAGACCTACGGGCTGCCGTGCGTGGTGACGAACTGCTCGAACAACTACGGCCCGCGCCAGCACCCGGAAAAATTGATCCCCGTCGTCATCCAGAAACTGCTCGCCCGCCAGCCCGTGCCGCTCTACGGCGACGGCCTGAACGTGCGTGACTGGCTCTTCGTGGACGACCACGCGGACGCGCTGTGGCAAGTGCTGCGGCACGGACGCGACGGCGAGACCTACAACATTGGCGGCCGCAACGAATGGGCGAACCTGCGCCTCGTGGAATTGATCTGCGACCTCGTGGACGAACTGGCTCCGCAGCTCGGCGGCGGCTCGCGGCAATTGATCTCGTTCGTGAAGGACCGGCCCGGCCACGACCGGCGCTACGCCATTGATGCTTCCAAGATGGAACGCGAACTCGGCTGGAAACCCGCGCACAACTTCGAGCACGGCCTGCACAAAACCGTGCGGTGGTATTTGGAAAACCAGGAGTGGGTGCGCCACCTCGGGCCACGGGCGCAGCACCGACCGGAAGTTCCAAAGTGAAGGCGTTCCGCTGCGAATCGGCCGCGCTCCAGCGTTGAATGACGGTTCCGCGCGCCGTCATCGCCGGGCCGGGCCGCTGCGGCCATCATTGCCGTTGTCTTCCCCGGTCGCAGTTGTTAAGCGTTCGACATGATTTTTTTGCCGCTCGCGACGCTCGTGCCGACACCGCCATGAGTCCTTCACTGCGCGAGCGGATCACACGGATGTTCCGTCCGGAAATCTCCGGCGTGGCCCGGCGCGTCAAAAAACAAAAGCTCACCTACCTGTCGTCCGCGAAAATTCGCAACCTGGAAAACTGCCTGCGCGACGTCGAGGCGCGGCGCGTCCCCGGCCTCATCGCCGAAGCCGGTCTCGCCCTCGGCGGTTCCGCGATCCTGCTGGCCGCGCAAATGGCTCCGGCGCGCACCTTCCACGGCTACGATGTCTTCGCCCGCATCCCGCCGCCCTCGGAGCGCGATGACGAAAAATCCCGCGCGCGCTTTGCCGTGATCGAAAGCGGGCAGGCGAAGGGCATCGGTGACGCGGCTTACTACGGCTACATGGACAACCTTTACGAGCAGGTCGTGAAAAACTTCGCCGCCTTCGGACTGGCCGTGGACGGGCAGCGCATCCACCTCCATCGCGGACTGTTTGAAGACACGATGGTCTTCGCGCCCGGCACGCGCGTGGCTCTGGCGCACATCGACTGCGACTGGTACGACCCCGTGCGCCTGTGCCTCGAACGGCTCTACCCGCTCTGGAGTCCCGGCGGCTATTTCATCAGCGATGATTACAACGACTACGGCGGCTGCCGGCAGGCCGTGGATGAATTTCTCGCGACGCGGAAAGACGTGCGGCTCGTCACGAGCGATTCCAACCTCGTCATGCAGCGGCTGGGCTGAACGAACGGCATGAAGGTGGTCATCACCAACGCAGTGGCGCTCAACGGCGGCGACGCCGCCATCCTGCTCGGCGCCATGAAACTGCTGCGCGCCGCGCTGGGCGGTGCAACCGAGTTCGTCGTCTTCGACAGCCAGCCCGGCCCGGCGGCCCGGCGTTATCCTGAAATCACCTTCCACGAACTGTGGCACGCGCGCGCGACGCGGCGGGCCGGACGGCGGTTGCGAAAAATCCGCCGCGCCGCGCACCTCGCGCGCTACCGCTTCGCCGCGTGGTGTCGGGGCCGCGCGCCCTGGCTCGCGCGACTGCTTCTCGACGGCGACGAGCAGCACGCGCTCGCGGATTACGCCGGGGCCGATCTGATCGTGAGCACGGGCGGCACCTACCTCGTGGAAAATTATTCGTTGCGCCCGCGCTTCTTCGAGTTCCGGCTGGCCCGGACGCTGGGCCGTCCGCTCGTGCTCTTCACCCAGTCGCTCGGGCCGTTTCAAGAGCCGGAGAACCGGCGCGCGCTCGCCGGTCTGCTGCGCGACGCGGTGATTTTTGTCCGTGACGCCGCCTCGCGCCGGCATCTGCTCGACGTGTCGGTGCCGGACGAAAATATCTTTGCCGCCGCCGACGCGGCCTTCGCGCTCGAAGCGGAAGTTCCGCCGCCGCGCCCGGCGGACGGACGGCTGCGCGTCGCCATCTCGGTGCGCGAGTGGTCGAAGTTTCGCGGCCTGACCGGCGACGTGGGAATGGAGAATTTTTCCCGCGCCATGGCCGCGCTGGCCGGGCATCTCGTCACCGTCCGCGACGCCGAGGTCACGTTCCTTTCCACCTGCCAGGGCGTGCCGGAATATCGCTACGACGATGCGCGCGTCGCCGCCACCATCGTCGCCGCGCTGCCGGAAACGGTGCGCGGGCGCGTGCGGGTGGACGCGGAATTTCACCGGCCCGAGGAACTCATCCGCCGGCTTCAGAAATTTGATCTGGTCGTCGCCACGCGCATGCACATGGCGATTCTCTCGCTCGTCGCGGGCACGCCGGTGCTGCCCATCGCCTACGAATTCAAGACCACCGAACTGTTCACGCGGCTCGGTCTCGGCGGCTGGGTGCAGGAGATCGAGAAGGTCAGCCCCGCCGCGCTGACGGACGCCTGTGACGCGCTGCTGGCGGACTTGCCGGCGGTGCGCGCGCAATCGCGGGCGGCGGCGGCGGCCGAACGCGCGCGGGCCACGGCGGCGGCGGAGCAGCTGAAACAAATTCTGGAGGACCGATGAAAATTGCCGTCGTCGTCACGCATTTCCCGGCGCTCTCCGAGACGTTCGTGCTCAACCAGATCACCGGACTCATGGATCGCGGGCACACGGTTCACATCCACGCCGACCGTCCCGGCCACGACACGAAAATCCATCCCGATATCACGCGCTACAATCTGCTGGCGCAAACGTCCTACGCGCCGCGCCTGCCGCGCAGCCCCTTGGTTCGCTATCCAAAAGGGCTGCTGCTCGCGGCCCGGCACCTTCTCTCCGCGCCCGGCGCGGTGGCCGGCGCGCTCAATCCGTTCCGGCACGGCCGCGACGCGGCCTCGCTCAAGCTGCTTTACCGCGCCGCGCCGTTTCTGGCTGAGCGCCCGGCCTACGACGCCATTCACGCCCACTTCGGGCAGAATGGTTTGCGCGCGCTGGCGCTGCGCGAACTGGGCGTGCTGCGCGGCCCGTTGCTCACCACCTTTCACGGCACCGACATGTCGGCCTATCTCCGCAAGGCCGGCCCGCGCGTCTATGACCGGCTGCTCGCGCGCGGCGATTTTTTTCTGCCCATCAGCGAGCGTTGGAAATCCACGCTCCTCGGACTCGGGGCCGACGCGCGGAAAATTGCCGTGCATCGCATGGGCATAGACTGCGCGCGGTTTCAATTCCGTCCGCGCACGCTGACGCCGGGACAGCCGGCCCGTCTGTTGAGCATCGCGCGTTTGGTAGAGAAGAAGGGCATCGAGTACGCCATCCGCGCCGTGGCGAAGGTGCGCGGCGATTTTAATTTATCTTACGACATCATTGGCGACGGCCCGCTGCGACCCGCGCTGGAAAAGCTGGCGCGCGAAGCCGGCGTGGCGGGCTGCGTGCGGTTTCTTGGCTCGATGCAGCAGGAGGAAGTGGTGGCGCGATTGGAGGAGGCCCACGTTCTCATCGCGCCGAGCGTGACCAGCGCCGAGGGCGATCAGGAGGGCATCCCCGTGGCGATGATGGAGGCGATGGCGATGGGTCTCCCGATCCTGAGCACGCAGCACAGCGGCATTCCCGAGTTGGTCGAGGACGGGTGCTCCGGCTTCCTCGTGCCCGAGCGGGACGCCGACGCGCTGGCCGTGCGCCTCGCGGAACTTCTCGCTGCGCCCGCAGGCTGGCCCGCGCTGGGCGCAACCGGACGGCAGCATGTAGAGCAGAGCTTCGACATCAACCGCTTGAACGACGCGCTCGTGAAAATTTTCCACGGACTGACGCCGGCCTCGCGGGATTGAGGCGGACATTTCCCGCCACCGCCACACCCCGGTTGCATCGGCCCGGCGATTGTGATGAAGTCCGGCACTGCGGGCGGCTCAGGCCAGGCCCGGCAGACTATGTTGAATTCGAGCCGTGTATATTTGGACCGGTTTTCTGCGGAAGCGGCGGCCAGCCTTCCGGCGGGATCACGCGTGCTGGATGCCGGGGCCGGAAACTGTCCCTACCGGAAACATTTCACCGACCGGAGCCTGCTCTACGAATCCGCGGACTTCGGAGAAGTGGAAAAGGCTTACGGTGAACTGACCTACCGCTGCCGCCTCGATTCGATCCCGGTCGAAGCCGGTCGTTACGATCTCGTTCTGTTCACCCAGGTGCTCGAGCATCTGCCCGATCCGGCGGCGGCGTTGCGGGAACTGCACCGCATCCTGCGGCCCGGCGGCGCGCTCTGGCTGACGGCTCCGCTCTACTACGAGGAGCACGAGCAGCCCTACGACTTCTACCGCTACACCCAGTACGGCTTGCGGCACCTGCTGTCGTCCGCCGGATTTGCTGTCGAGCGGCTGGAATGGCTGGAGGGTTTCTTCGGCACGGTGTCACACCAGTTCGCGTACGCGGCCCGGCGACTGCCCCGCGCGCCCCGCGCTTACGGCGGCGGAGTTCGTGGGCTGATGATGGTCGCGCTGGTTCTGCTGACCCGGCCCCTGCTTTCCGGCCTGGCCCGGCTGTTCGCGACCGCCGACCTCCGCGCCAAGCACACCCAGTCCGGCCATTGCAAAAACTATTCCGTGGTCGCGCGCAAACCGGCCTGACGCCCGCCATGTCACTGCGCTCCGCCGCCATTGTCCCGGTCTTCAACCGACCGCGCGTCGCCCTCGAGGCGCTCGACAGCGTGCTCGCCCAGTCACAGCCGCCCGCGCAACTCATCGTCGTGGACGACGGATCAACCGACGACACGGCGGCGTGCGTGGAGAAATGGATCGCGGAGAAACGTCCACCGTTCGAGACGCGGCTGATCCGCCAGACGAACCAAGGCGCCGCCGCTGCGCGCAATCGCGGCGTGGCCGAGGCGGGCGATTGCGAACTCCTCGCCTTCCTCGACTCCGACGATCTCTGGCCTGCCGATTATCTTCAGCGCATGAGCGAGGCGTTGCACCGGCAGCCCGACGCCGTGGCCGCGTCGTGTGACCGCACCAACCTTGATCTCGCGACGGACGAAATTGATCCGCACCACTACGACCACTACGAACGCGGAGACAAAAACGTCGCGACCATCATCTTCATGGACGGCCCGCCCGGCACGCCGAACACCGTGATGCGCGCCGCGCCCTTCCATCAGCTCGGCGGCTTCGACTCGCGCTGGCCGACCGGACAGGACTACGATCTGATGCTGCGCCTGAGCCTGCTGGGCCGCTGGCTTCACGTCCCCGGTGCGCCTGTGACGACGCGCAATCACACGGAGCTGAAGGCCGGCGGTGGGGAACCGCCGCTCAGCCGCAAGTTTAACGACCGCGTCTTCCGCCGCGCCCAGTTGCTCCACGCCTTCATCCACGAACACGGTGGCGCGGCGGCGGTCCCGGAAAAATTATGGCGTGCGCGCCTCGGCGCCTTGTGGTTCCGCGCCGGGCGCAAGCTGGTGGAACTCAACCGCGCCCCCGAGGCACAGGATTGCTTCCGCCGCGCCGTCGCCGCGCAGCCGTGGCACCTGCCCGCACGCTGGCGGCTGCTCTTCTCTCGTAGGTGACGACGTAAGGAGTCTCACACTGATCTGAAGAAAACTTAGTTAGAGACACGTCACCTCGTCACCTACCGGTGCGCCGCGCACACTTGCCACGGCGAAACAGCCCGGCGTACCATTGCCGCCTCGTTGCACACCATGCGCATCGCCCTCAGCCTCGAACTGCTCGACCCGCGCCGCGGCGGCGCGGAAGGCGCCACCCTGCGGCTCATTCGCGCCCTCGCCGCACGCGGCCACGAAGTACATGTGCTCACGCGCGCCGTCTCCTGCGAACTGCCGGCCAGCGTGCAAGTGCATCTCATTCCCGCGCGCCGGCCCACCGTCGCGTTGCGCCACTGGGCCTTTGCCAACGGCGTGGCGCGTGTGCTGCGCGAAAATCCCTTCGATGTCTCCGTGGCTTGCGGACGCGGCTTTGCCGAGGACGCGGTCTGGTCGCACAACGGCGGGCAGGCGGCGGCTTCGCGCGGCGAGACGCGCAGCTACTACTTCAGCCCCTTCCGCCAATGGCTGCGCCGCGGTCAGGATTTCTACAGCCCAAAAGGCTGGGCCTACCGCGCGCTGGAGCGAAAGCGTTTCGCCGGACGTTCCCCGCGCATCCTCGCCGTCTCGCAGATGGTCGCGGACGAGTTCCAACGCGATTACGGCGCGGACCCCAAACGCACTCGCGTGGTCTATAACCAGGTTGATCTGGAACGCTTCGGCGCGGAGAAAATCCGGCCGTTGCGCACAGCAGCGCGTGCGGCGCTGGGCTTGGCGGACGGCGAACTGGCCATCCTGTTCGTCGGGCAGAATTTCAAACGCAAGGGGCTGCGTACGCTCGTCGAGGCGGCGGGGGAATTGCAGCGGCAGGGGCGCAGCTTCCAGGTGCTCGTCGCCGGCTCCACGCCGGAGCGCGGCGCTCCCTACGCACGGCTCGCGCAGCAACTGGGTTGCGCGGAACGCCTGCGCTTTCTTGGCCAGCACGCGCGCGTCGAGGAGCTTTACGCCGCCGCCGACGTGCTGTGCCTGCCGACGTTTTACGATCCCTGCGCGCTCGTGGTGGTGGAAGGCATGGCCGGCGGACTGCCCGTGATTACGTCGCGCTACAACGGCGCGAGCGAGATGCTGCACCACGGCGTTGACGGCTTCGTGCTGCAAGAGCCGTCCGACACCGCCGAGTTTGCCAGCGTGCTGGAAAAGTTACTTGACCCCAAGCTCCGCGAACAGATCAGCACCGCCGCCATCGCGACCGCGCGCGCCGTGTGCCTGCAAAATCCCGCCAACGACATCGTGGCCGCCGTGGAAGACCTGGCGCGGACGCTGTGATCAGCAGCAGCCACGCAGGCTTTTTCTAAACTTACTTACCAGTTGCCTGCGGCGTCGCCTCGCCCTTCTCCAGACCCAGCGCCCACTTGATGCCGCCGAGGATGTGCTTCTGGTAGCGCTTGTTCTCCCACACCGATTCATTATGGCCGAGCGACGTGTAGAACACCTTGCCCTGCCCGAACTCCTTGCACCACGCGACCGGGAAACGGCCCGCCTCCTTCTTCTTGTTCGGATGTTTGTCGAGCACGAGCAGTTCGCGCACTTTCGTGGGGTCGTAATTCTTCATCAGGTAAATCTCCTCCTGCTCCAAGCAGAACGACTCGCCCAAATCCTTCGTCGCCGGATGCTTCGTGTCCTGCACCAGACACTCCACGCCCACCTGCGCGCCGTGCCCGGCAAACTCGCCACCGATCATCTCAATGTACGGCCGGAACGCCGGATACGTGTCCGTGGCGCTGTGCATGCCGATGAACACGCCGCCGTTCTTCACCCAGTCAATCAGCGCCTGATTGTCCGGCAGCGGCAGGTTGCCCGTGGTGTTGGCGAAAATGACCGCGTCGTACTTCTTCAAATTCTCCGCGCTGAGTTTGGCACCGGATTCTTTCATGGCCTCGTCGTAGCTGGCCTTCGCGGCTTTCACTTCAGTCTGGCTGGCGTTCCACTTTTCCAAATCCTCTTTGTGTTTCACCAGCGCGCTTTCGTGGCGCGCGAGGTCGGCCTCGTATTTCTTCTTGGCGTTGTCGTCCGCGTCGTCGGCCAGCGCGCGCGGCTTCTGCGGCTCGCGCGGTTTTTCCGGCACTTTCACCGTCGGCTGTTGCGCGTAATCCACCACGGTGAACGCTTTGCTGTCCTTGCCTAACTGCGTGAGCACTTTTTCCGCCGTGGCAATGGAACTGTGGCGGAAGCCCTGCGTGATGCTGACGACCAGCACCTTCTTCGGCTCTGCCGCCGCAGTGAGTGCGAGCGCGCACGAAGCGACGACAGGAATGAGTTTGCTAAACAATGAGAATGTTTTCATGGCGATGATTTGTCTGGGTTCGCAGACGGTTCTGCGGGGAACGAATTCAATTGGCAAGCGCCGTTTTGCCGGTCGTGAGGTGGAAGTTGTCGCGCTGCGACAACTCCGCCCGCGCAGAGCGGGCGGCCCGTGAGGCGTCCGATGTGAAGCAAGCGCCTCGTCGTCCCAGCGCGCCGCTCTGCGCGGCGCGACTTCTCGCAGCGCGAGAAGTTCCACCGCGACGCAGTTGGAGCCGCATCCCCATAATTCCACTTGTCGCTTTCGCGCGCTACGCCAACATCCCGCGCATGGAATGGGTCGTCACCCTTCTCGTCGCCGGAGCAGTCCTGATGCTCCTCGAGACGATTTTGCCCGGACTCATCGCGGGCATCCTCGGTTTGCTCTGCCTTATCGGCGGCGTCATTCAGGCTTACGTCGTGTTTGGTGCGGAGAAGGGCAACTACGTCCTCGCTGGCGTTGTGGTCGCGCTGATGATTGGCACTTTCCTCTGGGTCAAATATCTTCCCACCTCGCGCGCGGGACGCATCTTCGCCTCCAAAAGCATCGGCGGGAACGTCAACGCCGAACGCCCGGAACTGCTCCACCAATCCGGCACCACTCTCACCACGCTGCGCCCGTGCGGCACCGCGCTCATCGGCGGCCGCCGCGTCGATGTCGTGACCGAAGGCTCCTTCATCGAACCGCAAACTCCCGTCCGCGTCGTCGCCATCGAAGGGCTGCGCGTCGTCGTCCGTGCTTTGTCCGAAACGTCCGCTCCAACTAAATCCTAAATTATGCAACACCTCCCCTGGCTCCTGGCCCAAATGCAGTTCAGCCCCATCAAGCTCGTCATCTACGCGATTCTCGGCATCGCGCTCTTCGTGATGGTGCTCATCGTCGCCACCTTCGCGAACATCTGGATTCGCGCGTGGACCAGCGGCGCGAGCGTGAAGTTCAGCGAACTCATCGCCCTGCGCCTGCGCCGCGTGCCCGTCGGCATGATCGTGGATTCGCGCATCACCGCCGTGAAATCCGGCCTGCCGATCACCATCGACGACCTCTCCACGCATTACCTCTCCGGCGGCAATGTCGAGATGGTTGTGCTCGCGCTCATCGCCGCGAAGAAGGCCGGCATCCACCTTGAGTTCGACCGCGCCTGCGCCATCGACCTCGCGACCAAAGGCACCGGCAAGACTGTGCTTGAAGCCGTGAAGACTTCTGTGAACCCCAAGGTCATCGATTGCCCCGCGCCCTCCTCCGGCAAAATTACCATCGATGCCGTGGCCAAGGACGGCATCGTCATCCGCGCCCGCGCGCGCGTGACCGTCCGCACCAACCTCGAACGCTTCGTCGGCGGCGCGACCGAGGAAACAATCATCGCCCGCGTCGGCGAAGGCATCGTCTCCACCATCGGTTCCGCGAACAGCTACAAGGATGTGCTCGAAAATCCCGACCGCATCTCGAAGACCGTCTTGGACAAGGCGCTCGATTCCAACACCGCGTTTGAAATTCTCTCCATTGATATCGCCGACGTGGACGTCGGTGAAAACGTGGGCGCGAAATTGCAGGCCGAACAGGCCGAGGCCAACAAGCTCATCGCACAGGCCCACGCCGAAGTGCGCCGCGCCGCTGCCGTCGCCACCGAACAGGAAATGGTCGCCCGCGTCTCCGAGATGCGCGCCCGCGTCGTCGAGGCCGAGGCGCAGATTCCGCTCGCGATGGCCGAGGCCTTCCGCGCCGGCCACCTCGGCGTCATGGATTATTACAAAATGAAGAACGTGCAGGCCGACACCTCGATGCGCGAGAACATCGCCGGCACCGGCCAGCAGACGTCGAAGAATTCGTAAGCGAATGCCACTCGTGACTCAACCAACGCGACGGGAGCGCGGAGCTCCAGCTCCGCGCGGCCTACTGCCCCCTTCGCGCAAAGCTGGAGCTTTGCGCTCCAATTCCCATGCTCGCTGAACTCAACAACAACGTCATCGGCATCATCGTCGCGATCATCGTGACGATCGTGGCTTCGCTCGTGAAGAAGAAGCAGCCGGACGAGGAATGGGAACTGCCACCCGAGTTGAAACCGCGCCGCGACCAGCCGCCTCATCAATCACAGCCGCCGAAAGTCAGTCGCTGGGAGGAAGAACTGCGCCGCGTGCTGCAAGAGCAGCCCGCTCCGCCACCCATCGTGCGTCCCGTCGCGCCGCCACCGCTGGTTTACCAGCAACCGCCGCCGCTCGCGCAGAGGGAAGAATACCAGTCATCGCCCGACGAAGGCGCGCAGGAGGAACCGGCCGTTCCGCGCCTGCATACCCTCACCGAAGCCGCACAGAGTTACGCTCACGCCGCCTCGCTCTCTCAACGCACTCAGGAGCAGTTGCATCAGCTTCACAGCTCAACGCACCGCGCCGCGCGCCCAGCCACCGTGCATCATGTCGAGGTCGCGCCGGACATCCGCGCGCTGGTGAACTCCCTGCGCCACCCGCACACCGCGCGCACCGCCATCCTCGCCTCCATCATCCTCGGCCCGCCGCGCGCGTTCGAAACCTGAACCAACCAAACCCATGCTCTACTACGCCGTTGTCTTCCTGATCATCGCCATCCTCGCCGGCATTCTTGGCTTCGGCAGCCTCAGCGG
>JANOAY010000876.1:0-3555 GCA_031411375.1 Pedosphaera sp.
CCGCCCCCATCTCCGCAGCCCTGCGCGCCGCCATCGGCACCGTGCTCACCGCGCCCGATGCTCCGAAGCAGATCCGTGAAGCCCAGCCTCCCGCCTCACTCGCACCGGCCGCGGAATTGCCGAAGCCAGCACACAAGGACGCCCGCGCAATTTACGAAATCTGGCTGCGTCATTCGCGGGCGAATGGCGACATTCCCGGCGCGCTCATTGGTGAACTGGCTGCGGCGGTGAAGGTATTTATCGGCTACAACCCGACTTGGGAGACAGTGCCGAAGCTCAACGCGCTGCTCCCGCGCCTCGACGCCACGCACGACTGGAAGGCCGCCGACGCCATCGCGCTGCTCGACGAAGTTGCGGCCATCAAGGATTCGCCACTCAGCATGGCGATGAGGAGGGGAACGAGACACACGATTCGAAATGGCGAGGCCCTGCCGGAGAAGTTCGCCGGCGTGGCTTGGGGAGAGGCGCAGCCCAAGGGCCTGCGCGCTGCATGGGTGCTGGAACCGGGTGCGGCGGAACACCGCATCGGTGCGGCGCTGAAGGCGCGGCTGCTGGTCTGGAATCCGGGGGCGGTTCCCGTCATGCTCCAGGTGCCGACGTGGCATCAGGGCGGGGTGAAGGCGACCGATGCGAAGGGCGCCGAGGTTCAAGCCTCCGGCCTCGAATGGACGACGCTCGCGGAGCTTTTACCCGTTCGGTTGGGTCCGGGCGAATACATCGAAATCAACACCCCGGGCATCGGCTTCGGCCCGCGTGCGGGCATGGGGCCGTGGGCCGGGCCGCGCGTCGGCTCGAATGTGCTCGCGAAGGCGGGCGACGAACTCACCCTCACGCACGGCCTCGTGCCGCTCGACGGCAGCGAAGTCGGCGTGAGCGAGGACGACCCGCACGTCGCCGGTCCGGGCTGGTGGCTGGCGCACATCAAAGCGCGGCTGGGCAAAGAGCTGCCGTTGCCCGCCGATGCCGCCGACCGCGCGCGCCTGCTCGACCGCGCGGTGCGCGACCTTTTTGCCACCGCTCCGACCGCGGAGGAAACAGCGGCCTTTGTCGCGGACACAACGCCGGACGCACTCGACGCGCTGATAAAGCGACTCGCGGCGCGCGAGGATGTCGTGTCGTTCAGCGGGAAGCTGCCAACCGCTCCCGCGAAGTTCCGGGTGCTTGCCGCCGATCCGAACGCCGACAAGCAACCGCGCGTCGCGCTCGGCCCCGGCGAGTATCCCGTTGGTCATGGGGCCTGGAAGTTGAAAATCGTCGGCAAGCAGGTGGGCGACCGCAGCACGAACGACGCGCAGATTTGGTTCGTGACGGATGAGTCCGCAGGAATTCCGCGTGCCTTCTCGCACAAGCTCAACATCCCCGATGGCTGGGGCACATGGGCCATCGTCTGCCGCCCCGGCGAACAGTTCCTCTACTTGCTGCACAAAGGCGGCGCGCGGAAAATTGATTTCAGCAATCCCGCGAAAGTCACCGACACGCCAGCGACCGACCTGCCCGCCCAGTTCCGCGACGAAGTGAAGCGCCAGCTCGAAATCGCCGGAGTCTCCGCCGAGAAGCAGGCCGAGGTTTTTGAAAAGCCCGCGCCTCCCGCTGACGGCAAAGCAGCCGCGGGCGGCGCTGAGGCGAAGCCGCCGGAGCAGGAGCATCTCTGGAACGACAAGTATGCCGCGGTGGCCTACCAGACGGAGAAGGGCGTGAATTTTGTCCTCGTGCATGAGGGCTTCATCTCGTCGGGGATGGGCGAGAGCTTTTCGCAGACGAGCGGGAAGTGGAGCATCGCGGGGAATATTCATCTCGTGGACTCGGAGAAGACGAAGGCGGCGGGCAGGAACGTGGACAAGCGCGTCATCGCGGTGAAGCACACGTCCGACGAGCCGGGGACGCTGTATCTCGACGGCAAAGCCTACGCGCTCGGCACCGGGCGCGTGTTCGTCCTCGGCGACGTCGGCGAGCCGTTCCAGACGGCGCGTTCGATGGCACTGCGGAGCACCGAAGACCTCGTGAAAATCGGCGACATCGCGATGGATGACATGAAGCGGGCGCGACCAGCGGCGACGCCCACGCCGAATTCGGCGGAGGCCGGGCCGCGCGCGGACGAAGCTCCGCTCAAGCCGAAGCACGAATATGCGCAGTCGCTTTTCCGCAAATGGCAGGCGAGCGCGCGGACGGATGGGAAGATTCCCGGCGCGCTCATCGGGCACGTCGCGCGGGAGGTGGATGGTTTCATCAAGCAATATCCCGATGATGAAAAAACGCCGCATCTCGCGGCGCTGCGTCCGCGCTTCGATGCGTCGCACGACTGGACGCAGGCGGATGTCGTCGCGCTGCTCGACGACATCACGGCCATCTCGACCGCGCCGGTGAGTTGGGCGAGCACTCCGATGGAGTTCGACAAGGCGCGCGCCGTGCAGGGCGGAAAGCCGTTGCCGAAAGAGCTGGAGAGTGCGGCGTGGGGCGCGCCGGCGGCGAATGGATTGCGCGCTGCGTGGCTTCTGGAGCCTGCTCCCGCCGTGGCGTGGGCCTCAATTATGGAGCTTCACTACCCGCTCGGCTCCGTGCTGAAGGCGCGTGTGCTTTTTCACAACGCGGGCAAAGCGCCGGTCGTGTTCCAGACGGAGACATGGCATCAATACGATGAGCACACGGCGCGCGATGCGAAGGGCGCGGAGATTCCCGTGAAGGGGACGCGCTACACCGGCGAAACGCCGATGGCGACGTTCCGCCTCGCGCCGGGCGAATACTGCGAAGTGAGCGGCCACGGCATCGCCATTGGCGCGGGCGAATACAAAGAGGAGCACAGCACTGGCAATGTCGGCGCGGTCATTGAGGCAAAGCAAGGCGATGCGGTGACACTCTCGCACAGCGTGGATGCCGCGCAGGGCGGCTGGACGCGGCCCGGCGACCCGAAAGACCCGCTGCAGTTATGGAAAAAGACCATCGCCGAGCGCATCGCTAACGAAGCGCCGATGCCCGCATCATCCGCCGACCGCGAGCAACTCATCCGCCGCGTGACGCTCGACATTTTCGGCGTCGTGCCGACCGCGGAGGAAATCGCCGCATTCACCGCCGACGATGCGCCGGACGCGCTGGCGAAGCTCACGGCGCGCTTGCAGGCGAAGCCGCGCGTCGAGCCGTTCAGCGGCAAGCTGCCGACGGGCGAGACGAAGTTCCGCGTCATCGCCGCCGACCCGAATGCCGCGAAAGCCCCGCGCACCGCGAATTCACCGGGCCGCTACGTCCTCGGCGACGGCGTGCATCTGCAAATCACCCAAACGACAGTCAATCCTCTCCGAGGAGGGGATTTCGTCCCGTTCCTACAGGACAAAGCGACTATCATTTTCCCTGCCCCAAAGCCGGAGGCTGCCCGCGGGCCCAAGCCTCACCAGATTGCGCTGCCCAACGGTAGCGGCACCTATGGCATCGTCTGGGAGCGCGGCGCGGGCGCGCTGTGGGTCCTGCAGAAAGATTTGGCGCGCAAATACGACTTCACCGACCCTTGGAAAGTGCAGGAAACGCGTTTTGCCGAAGGCGGCATCACCAATATCCCCGAGCATC
>JANOAY010000877.1:0-4801 GCA_031411375.1 Pedosphaera sp.
TACCTTTCGCGCCATCGCTCATCGCGGCGAGGCGGTTCGGCGGCGTTTCCCGAAGGCGTCAGCCCGGTGCGGCGGCTCTCTTAATTGTGACTGGCAAAGTTTATGCGTTTCCTCAGCCAACAACTCCCAAAGAGAAAGGAAACATATGCTAGAAATGTATGACTTCACGGTGACTCAAACGCGGTATGTGAAGGCCGCGATGGATCAAATCCCCTCCTATCGGCCCGACGGCCTGACGCCCGCCGCCGTGGCGGCGCTCACGCCCAATCCGGATCCGATTCGCGCGGATTACATCACGAAGCGAGACGCGGCGGGCACGGCGCGGTCCGCGCGGAACAACGGCGCGACGGCGGTCCACGACGTGGGTGTGGATTTTCTGGCGCAGGCGGGCAGCATTTATCGGAAGAGCGCGACGGTGCGGGAACAGCTCGGGCGCATCCTGTTGCAGGACCAGACGTTCTCGCAATGCATGACGCGCGGGGATCAGTCGAGCGCGATCTGGGCGACGCTGCCGCAGGTGGGGACGCCGCCGGCGGCGTTCGTGGTGCTGCGCGAGGGTCTGCCGGTGACGAAGGCGAATCTGGACGCGCTGCTGTCCACGGCGCGCGCGGCGGACGTGGCCTTGCCGGGCTTGGACCAGGCGTTTCAAAAGGCGGAGGCGGAGCTGCACAAGCATCATCATGATTTGGAGGACTTCGTGACGGCGGCGCTGGTGCAGGGCCGGTCGAATTACAGCGAGGGCACGCCCGAGCGGGAGATCATTGACGCCATCCCGACGGAGCCGGCGCAGTCGGTGCCGGATCAGGCGGTGATCACGCTCGCGGAAATCACCGGCTCCGGCGAGGGCCGCGTGGAGTACAACGCGCCCCGCGCGACGAGCTTCGATGTCTTCGTGCAACGCCCGAACGACCCGGACTTCGTGCTGGAGGCGGAGGACCGCATCGAGAAATTCCTGGACCTGACCGGCATCACCACCGGCACGACGCGCGTGAAGGTCGTGCCGCGCAACTCGCGCGGCCCGGGACCGGAGAGCGCCGTGGCGGAACTGGTGCAAGGGTGAGCGGGGCAGCCTAGGATTCCGCGCTTGTCCGGGCGGGGGCGCGGAGTATCTTCCGCCACTCTCAAAGCGCGTGAAAAACTTACTACGATTCCTCGTGGGCTTGGGCGGCGTCGCCGCCCTGCCCTGCTCGGCCGCCATCGTCATCAACGAAATCCATTACAACCCGGACGTGAAGACGGAGCCGGCGGAGTTCATCGAGCTGCACAACACCGGGCCGGGCGCGGTGAATCTGGGCGGCTGGTTTTTCTCGGACGGGATCAATTACACCTTCCCCTCGACCAACGTCGCGCCGGGCGGCTACGTGGTGGTGGCGCAGAACCCGGCGTTTCTTCAGACGAAGTACGGCGTCGCGGGCGCGCTCGGGCCGTTCAACACCAATGGCAGTTCGGGACTGGCGAGCCGGGGCGAGAAGCTCACGCTGCGCAACGCGGCGAATCAGATTCAGGACGAGGTGGAGTTCACGCTCGGCTTCCCGTGGCCGACGGTCGGTGACGCGCTGGTCGCGGGCAGCGGCAAGTCCATTGAGTTGATCAACCCGTCGCTCGACAATGATCTCGCCGGAAGCTGGCGCGTGGCCGGCAGTGGCACGGGCGGCACACCGGTGCAGAACACCACACTGCTCCCCGCCGCGTCGTCATGGAAATATGTGAAGGGCACCAACGCGCCTTCCAACCCCATCGCGGACTGGCGGCAGCCGGCGTTCGATGATTCGTCGTGGACGCCCGGCACGCTGCCCATCGGTTATGGCGAGGCGTTCATCAGCACGCTGCTCTCGGACATGAACGGCGGTTACACGTCGGTCTTTCTCCGCAAGCAGTTCAACGTCACGAACCCCGCGCAGTTCGCGCTGCTCATTCTGGAGGCGCAATACGATGACGGCTTCAAGTGCTGGATCAACGGCACGCTCGTGGTGGACGGCAGCGCGAACATGACGGCGGGCGAGGTGCTCTTCAGCGGCTCGGCGGTGAGCGCGCTGGAGAATCTGAGCTTCGTGACCATCAATCTCGCGGGCAGTCCCGGCGCGCTGCTCGTCAACGGCGTGAACACCATCGCCATCCAGGCCCATAACTCCTCGCTCGCGGGCAGCAGCGATTTCTTCCTCGACGCGCGGCTCATCGGCCAGACCGGCGGCAGCGGCGGGAACAATCCCACGCCCGGCGCGATCAATTCCGTCTTCGCCAACAACGCGCCGCCGCAAATCCGCCAGGTCGCACACACGCCCGAGCAGCCGCCGGGCGGCGTGCCGGTGAAGATCACCGCGAAAGTCACCGACCCCGACGGCGTGGGCGCAGTGACGCTCGAATATCAAATCGTTTCACCGGGCAATTACATCGAACTGACGGACACGGCTTACACCAATCTGGCGAACTGGATTTCCGTCCCGATGAATGACGCGGGCACGAACGGCGACTTGCTCGTCGGCGACGACACGTTCACCGCCGAGATTCCCGCGTCAGTGCAACAACATCGCCGGCTGATTCGTTACCGCATCACCGTCGCCGACACCGGCGCGCGCACCGTGCGCGTGCCGTACCCGGATGATCCGCAGCCGAACTTCGCCTACTTCGTGTACAACGGTGTGCCCAGTTGGAGTGCCGCCGTGCAGCCCGGCGCCGGCGGTGCGCCCGGCGTGGTGACAAATTATTCCAGCAACGTGATGGGCCGCCTGCCCGCGATTCATCTCATTGGCAAAAGCAACATGGTCGCGACGGCGACGTGGTTCAGCCGCTACACCGGCGATGCTTATCAGTGGCAGGGCGCGCTCATCTACGACGGGAAAGTGCTCGATCACGTCCGCTACCGCGCGCGCGGCGGCGTGTTGCGTTACTCGATGACGAAGAACATGTGGAAGTTCGATCTCAACCGCGGCCACGACATCGAGATGCGCGACAACTGGGGCAAGAAATACAAGGTGCCGTGGACGAAGCTGAACCTCGGCGCGTCCATCCAGCAGGGCGACTTCAATCATCGCGGCGAGCAAGGCATGTTCGAGTCCGTCGGCTTCCGCTTCTTCCAACTCGCGGGCGTGGCCGCTCCCCACACCAGCTTCGTCAACTTCCGCGTGATTGATGACGCGCTCGAAGCCGATCCCAGCACGCAATATGAAGGCGACTTCTGGGGCACGTATCTCGCCATCGAACAGGAGAACGGGCGCTTCATGGAGGAGCACGATCTGCCCGACGGCAATCTCTACAAAATGGAAGGCGGCACCGGCGAGTTGAACAACCTTGGGCCCAATGGCCCGACCGACAAATCCGATCTCACGTATCTCCAGAACAATTACAACGCCGCGACCGAGCAATGGTGGCGCACGAACTGGAACCTGCCGCGCCACTACAGCTACCAGGCCATCGTGCAGGGCATTCACCACTACGACATCGCGGATGGAAAAAACTATTTCTTCTATCGCAACCCCGAGACGCGGCTGTGGGAAACCTGCACTTGGGATTTGGATCTGACGTGGGCGGACAACATGTATCGCGGCGGGCAGACCGGCGGCGACGAGCCGTTGAAGAGCCGCCTGCTCTCGAACTTCGCCAACCCCGGCACGCTGCCGAACATCAACATCGAGTTCCGCAACCGCATCCGTGAAATCCGCGACCTGCTCTGGAACAGCGACGAGGCGTTCCGGCTCATTGACGAATACGCGAACCTGCTGCGCGGCCCCACCAACACGGCCACCATCCTCGATGCCGACCGTTCGATGTGGGACTACAACCCGAAGATGAACAACACCGCCTACTCCGAAAATCTCGGCAAAGCCGGCACGGGCCGCTTCTACCAGTGGCCGAACGAGCCGACGGTGAGCAAGAATTTCGCGGGCGGCGTGCAGGCGCTGAAGAATTACGTCGGCTACCGCGCGACGAATGCGACCTTCTCGATGGACACGATGGCGGCCGATGCGTTGAAGCCGAACCGTCCGACGATCAGTTACACCGGCACGCCCGGCTTCCCGATCAACCGGCTCACGTTCAACTCCTCGGCCTACGGCGGCAGCGGCGCTTTCCAGTCGTTGCGCTGGCGCGTGGCGGAAATCACCGACACCAACGCGCCGAACTACCGCGCAGACGAGCCGCAGAAATACGAGATTGAATCCGTGTGGGAGAGCGGACCAATTCCCGCCTTCAACGCCAGCGTCACGCTTCCGGCGAATCTGCTCCGCGTCGGCAGCCGCTACCGCGCGCGCGTGCTGCACACCGATGTCACGGGCCGCAACAGCCAGTGGTCGCTGCCGCAGGAGTTCGTGGTCGCGCCGTCGGACAACGTGGCGGACTTGCAGAATTTTCTCCGCATCACCGAGGTCATGTTCAATCCCGCGCCGGGCGGCTACGAGTACGTGGAACTGCAAAACACCAGCGGCAGCGTCACGCTCGATCTCGCGGGCGTGAAGTTCACCCAGGGCATTGATTTCACCTTCCCCTCCGGCGTGCTGCTCGCGCCCGGCGCGTATCTCGTCGTCGTCGGTCTCGTGGATACGAACGCCTTCCGCACCTACTACAACGTGCCGCCGAGCGTGGAGGTGCATGGCTATTTCCTCGGCTCGCTGAACAACGCGGGCGAGCGCGTGGCGCTCCGCACGTCGGCGGGCGGCAGCGACATCGTGGACTTCACCTACGCCGACGGACGCGGCTGGCCGGCCACGGCGGACGGCGGCGGTCACTCGATGGTCTTCCTCGACAGCGCGCTCGGAGCGCAAGGTTCGGGCGCGGCGGATTATCCTGGCAGTTGGCGCGCGAGCAC